>JAIPIM010000141.1 GCA_021734725.1 Minisyncoccota bacterium
ACCGTCCTGCTGAACTATGATATCGATGACCACACGTTTCCGTCGGTTGGCAGTCAGAATCGGCGGGGGGTCAAGAGTGCGATGAAATACCTTGCCGACTTGGGGCATCGGCGCGTTGCTCATCTGGCGGGGCGCGAGGATGAATACGTGGGGATTGAACGACTGGCCGGCTACCGGGAGGCGGTCAGGGAACTGGGACTCGAAGACGATCCGGCATTGGTCGCGTTCACCAATTTTAACTACGACGGCGGTGCTCGGGCCACCGAGGAACTGCTTGCCCGAAACATTGAGTTCTCAGCCATTATGGCCGCCAACGATTACACCGCCATCGGCGCCATGTCAGCTCTCAGCGCGCATGGACTGCGTGTTCCACAGGATGTTTCGGTCGTCGGCTATTCCGGTGATGAAACAGGACTCTACTACAATCCCGCTCTGACAACGGTGCGCGAGCCGGCCGAGGAGATACTCCACGAAGCAGTGAAGCTCATCGTTAAAAAAGATCCCGCTGCATACAGCCATGCGGGACAAGCACCCAAGATACAACTGCCGACTGAATTGATCGTGCGAAATTCCTGTATAGCCAAGCAATAAGGAAGCATGATTCATGGCATTCGTGGCGACCCACAAGGCGCAGGTATCCGGAGGTACCGTGAAAATGTGTGTACGGCCGCCCAATGCAGGGGCCCCTTGCCGAACGCTGTTTACGCTGATCGAGCTGCTGGTCGTGATCGCCATTATTGCCGTGCTCGCGTCGCTGCTCCTCCCCGCCCTCAACCAGGCCAGGGGAAAAGCGATGCAGACCATGTGCCTTGGCAATATCAAACAGACAGGTATGGCGCTGCACATGTATGCGAATGACTACCAGGGATTCTTTCCAGTGGCGGAATACTACGACTCGAACGGTCATTATGCCCGCTGGTACTCCACCGCGGCTTACTATGCGGGAGTCAGCAAGCAGATGACATACGCGGCATCGGCCAATGCCGCCGCTTCCCAGCTCCTGCACTGTCCGAGCGCGGAGCCAAACGAGTGGGGCGCAACCGGCGGATACAGCATCAATGGCTGTTATGGGTATGCCAATGCGAACACGGCATTCACCGCATCGTACGGGATTACCGGCAGTGACCGTGACTGGTTTCCCCATCCCACCGAAACGGCCGTGCTCCTGGATTCGTGGGAGGGCGATACGGGTGGCGATGGGTGGGTCTTTCGCTGGGCTGGACATGCCACTTGGGACTCCGTTCTGCATTCCGTTTCAGGGGACGTCGCCGGCAACATTTTTTATGTCGATGGGCATGCAGGGTTGCGCACCACTGCCTGCCCCGCTTGCTTCAGCCAGATATCGAGGCGATGCATGCCGTTCAATGACAGGGCTGGCAACTCGACTGCGAGCACGGAACCCGCGGCTTCCAGTTTAAGTTCGCTCTGACCTGACGTTATAACAGCTCCCCACGGGCCTTTCAGGCGATACTCCGCATTGCAGGTCTCGTTTTCGGGGCCTGTGACCGGTACTTCCACCGTAACCTCTTGGCCCACGTTAACAGCCAGGGTATCGGGAACCTGCATGCGAACGTCAGGTTGCTGCCCAGCCGCCCATAAGAGGCTTTTTAAAAGAAGTGAGTACTTCAGTTCATAGATGTCATCCATCACTGGTTCATCGGCGGTTGCATAGAGCGAGGCTGTGTCCGCGCCGTGGGGGAGCACGGGAGGAACGACAGCGATCACCCGGCCTTTGCCGTACATGCCGGTGGCCACGATTGGCGAGTCACCGCTGCTCAGCAACACATCGGCGTTTTCGCGGATCTTGGCAGGAAGTACGGTTGCCGAGGCCGGCCACACTTCCGGGGCGATGGCATGGATCACGTGGCTCGACACGTCTTCCGAGGATACAAACGGTCCGCGGACCGTTTCGCCCTTTACATAGTTCAGCGGACTGATAGCGTGAAAAATCTTCAGTGTCTCCGCGTACATGTCCCGATCCCAGTCGTCTATGTTCAGTACGCATACAGCTGGGGTGCCCGCGCGTATTTTCTCGGCAATGCGCGGCATTGTTTCGCCATCCAGAAGGTTAAGCGCATCTCCGGCAGGCAGGAGAATGACGTCCCACTCCTGCTCCAGCAGTTTTTTGTACCGCTGGCTGAAATGCCTGAGGATACTGGGATGCCGGTATCCGGCGTAGTGGTACATCATCGGCCGCATCGCAAATATGAAATCGAAATCACTGCGGTGGCGCAGCTCGATAACATCTCGGACATATCCCCGATGACCCGCGAACGCCAGAATTCGGGGGGCGGGCCCCTGGTATGGTACGGCCCAGTCTGTATGCGGGGTTTCCAGGCAGGTAATGTCATCCAGAAACGAAATATGATCACCGCATTCAAACACATTGGAGGCCGCCCTGCTGCCCAGGTTAAAGGCATAGCGTAATGCAACGGGATCTTCCGTTGTCCGTGTGCCGTTCACCGGAATCGCAGCAAGTTCTCGAGGAAACGAAGGCACGAGCGACAGGGCCGCCTCCTCGGCACGAATGCCAGGCATTAAAATGAAACTGCAGAGAACGATGACGATAGCATTGCGCGGGTGGCTGGATTGCATTACCCTATTCTCCTTTGGTTCGTATAATTATTAGAGCTTGCCGCAAAAATCTGAGTTTTCAATTGCTGACGTGCATATTAAAGCGGATGACGTCCAGCGCAACAATCTCGCTAAACCTTTTCACGCGGAATCCAGTTGCACACACGCCGGGGCGGAGTAACTTACAAAATCCAACAAAAGAGGGTTGGAGAAGAATCGTCGTTCTTGGTTCTTGGTGCGTGGTTCTGAACTAAGGAAGAAGAACCACGAACGACTCGCGCGAAGGCTGTTTCGCAAGAGTCTAACAAACCAACAGAAGGAGGTGCGAGATGATGTTGGGAATGGACGATCCATGGGTTGCCGCCGCATATATTCTTTGTGTTCTCAGTAGCCTGGCATGCGTTATTTACGGTGCCCTGAACTGGAATAAGGATGGCGACACGCTTGCCGCCGACGACCAGACATGGGCCGAGGACGAGGATAAATTCGAAGAGGAATTCTGAATACCAGCACTACACGGTCACGGCGATGCAGTGCAAGCCGCGGGACTGCTGGCGGCGGGAAAACCAATCACCAAAGCGAGAGGAATCTTAAATGGATGTTTCGTTACTGACACTTATTCTTGTTATCAGCTACCTCATCATTCTCGGGCTCCTGGCGTACCAGGGATACCGCGGAACTAAAACGGCAACGGATTACCTCGTTGCGGGCCGGAAAATCCATCCATTCGTCATGGCCATGTCATACGGCGCGACATTTATCAGCACATCGGCCATCGTCGGTTTCGGCGGCGCCGCCGCCATGTTCGGCATGGGGTTGCTTTGGCTCACGTTTCTGAATATCTTTGTGGGGATCCTCATCGCTTTCGTATTTCTGGGCAGCCGAACGCGAGCCATGGGGCATCACCTGAATGCGCACACCTTTCCGGAATTGTTGGGCAAACGTTATCATTCACGATTTCTTCAGGTGTTTGCCGGATGTGTGATCATCCTGTTTATGCCGCTCTATACCAGCGTGGTCAGCATGGGGGCCGCAAAGGTTATCGAAGTTCACCTGCAAACGCGCTACGAGGTCGCCCTCTTCTTCTTCGTCGCAATCGTGGCGCTCTACGTGACCATGGGCGGCCTGAAAGGCGTGATGTATACGGACGCGCTACAAGGCGGAATCATGTTTGTCGGCATGATCATACTCCTTATCCTGACCTACGTTAAGCTGGGCGGTTTTATCGATGCCCATCAACAATTGACCAACCTGGCGCCTGAAGCCCAGAAACTCTTCGGCGGGGCCGGTCACCGCGGCTGGACGGCCATGCCGACGTTCGGAAGTCCGTTCTGGTGGATCCTGGTGTCCAGTATTATCATGGGTGTGGGTATCGGGGTGCTGGCACAGCCGCAACTCGCGGTTCGGTACATGACAGTGAGAAGCCGACGCGAATTGAACCGCGCGGTCCTCATCGGCGGCATTTTCATTCTGGCCATGACCGGAATTGCCTTCGTCGTGGGAGCTCTCTCCAATGTTTTCTTCTTCGATGACCCGAAATACGGGAAAATAGCGTTTCTGGCGGCCGATAAGAGCATCGGGAACATCATTCCGCTCTTTATTAACGAGTATATGCCGACATGGCTTGGGTCAATCATTGTTGTAACCCTGTTGGCCGCCGCCATGTCAACGGTGAGCAGTCAGTTCCACGCCATGGGCTCGGCGGCCGGTCGCGATGTCTATGAAGCGTGTTCAGGCACGGCAGCGTCAAATGAGCGCAGTATTCTGGCCACGAGGATCGGAATCATCCTGACATTGCTCGTCAGTTTTGCCCTGGCGTATATTCTGCCGATCTATTTCGAAGGGACCGGTACGGCAATCATTGCACGCGGAACCGCCATCTTCTTCGGGCTCTGCGCGGCCACGTTTCTTCCCATGTACGTCGGCGCACTGTACTCGAAAGGCATCACCAAAGCAGGCGCGATTTCGGGGGGGCTCGTAGGCTTCCTGGTCAGCGCTTTCTGGCTCCTTTTTATCCATCAGAAAGAATCGGAAGCACTGCAGATATGCAACTTGCTGTTCGACAAACCAAGCCTTACCGCCGGCATCAAGCATGGCTTCATCATATGGTCGGAGGTGGATCCCCTGTTTGTCGCTTTTCCGCTCGCCATCGTGACCACCATTGTGGTGTCGTTGTTCACCAAGACATTCAGCAAGGAACACGTGGACAACTGTTTTGCGAGCCTGCGATAAGGCGGCAGCGTTAATAAAAGCGGGGCTTCCGGGGTCTTCCCAATCTTTACAATGTCGAATCTCAGTAAGGGTTTGGGTGCGTTTGTTCTCCACAGGAGAATTACATGCATAGCGAAGGGACAAAGCCCCTGGAGTCTGTCGCGCGCGTGTTGACACCGATTTTGTAGCAACCCGCCAGTTATAGGGGGGCTTGTTGGAGTTCATGCCCTCCAACGGGCGCGCCTATCTGCCCCGCGTAAGTGACCGGTTACATTTTGTACACCTCTCCCCTTGTCACACGCGATAACGCACGTAAATTATAAACTTTTGTGACCGCACCGTGGTAGGGTACCGAAGCGGCCAAACGGGGCAGACTGTAAATCTGCTGGCAATTGCCTTCAGTGGTTCGAATCCACTCCCTACCACCACCACCTTCGTCTTTCCCAAGCGTCCGATCCCGATCTATGCGTCGACCTCAAAGGCTCAAGGCTCTGTAACCTACTCGAAAAACCCCTATCTAAGTGACATTCCGGATTATTCCGTGATCCGCACAATCTTCCCATCCAACTTAACGACGATCTTGGCGCCGGCCTTCAGATAACGCTTCAGCGCGGGGTATTCCTTCAGCAGGTCAAAGAACGCATCGGACCAAGCCTTGACTTCGATATCCGCCTTGGGGTCTTCGTCGGCGCCGATCTCGGAGTCGTACCAGAACCCGTTGCCGCGGCGGAAGTAGAACGTCTTATCATGGGCCTGAGTCACGAGATCCTCGAGGGAATCCTGTGTGATCCCGGCGCGTTCACTGGCGGACCGTAAGGACGAAAGCGCGTTCCACCCGGCGGGGGCCTGCCCGGCCTTCATCGACTGCCGCATGCGCGCGGCGTCCACCGCGCCGCGCCCCACCGCGTCGGCGCTCGCCGTCTCTTCGGCTTCATGGAACGCCCGCCGTGCGTCTTCCAATCGGTCTTGGGCAACCCCCTGCTCCACGATCAGGAACGAAGTGTAGGGTGTCAGGATGCCGTATTTGCGGCCAAGACGCTTTATCTCGTCGATCAGTTCGTCACTCTTGCCATGCAACTGGATTTGCTCCTGCAGGTAGCCGACCCGTCGCACGGCCCACATGCGCGGGATGAAAGCATTGCGAACGTCGCCGCCGAGATCTGCCGTGAAAGGACATTTCTCGCGCACATCGTTGATCACGCCTGACAATACCATGTCCGCGTTGCCCGCTCCCTGGAATTTTCCAACCACCACAATCTGGGATCCCTTAAACATGTCCGGCAACTCCTCGGGGTGTTGTTTGGCGAGACGGGCCCCTCCCGAATTCAGACGCAAGTCGGTCATCACCGGATAAGCAATTCGGTTGTAGAAATGAGTGAGTGAAAGCTCCAGGTTTTCTTCCGGCCGAACATAACTCGGAGCACCGCCTGTATTGCCCGCGATGCCGTCCAGAAGCCGGGTATTCACATCGTAACCGACGCCAAATGTAAACACTCGGCGCTTGCCGTCCTTCTTGACATGCTCCAGGATTTTTTCCGGCTCCACCACGCCGATCGTGGGCAGACCGTCCGTAAGAAAGACCACCATTGAGGGTCGATCTTGATCGACCGGCATATCCATGGTAAACGAGAGGGCTTTATCAATGGCCGTGCCGCCGCGCGGCTTGAAATCGGCAACAAACGCCTTCGCCTTCTCCCGGTGCTCGTCATCGGCCGGGACGGGTTGCTCCGCGAACGGCTCCAGATCCGTCGAAAAACTGACAATATTGAAGGTATCCGTCTTGTTTAAATTCTCAATACAGAACATCAGAGCCTGACGCGCCTGCTTGATCTTGTCGCCCATCATGCTGCCGGACGTATCGAACACAAAGACGATTTCTTTGGCACCCAGTTCTTCGGTCTGCAGCTCACTGCGCGGCGCGGCCGTCATCAGGAAATAGCCGTCGTCGCCTTCTTTGTACGTCAGGAAATCCACGCCGACAGGCGCCTTGTCCGCGCTGAAAATGATTTCGAAATCTTTGTCCGGCGTGTAATGGGATGCTTCATAAGTGACAACTGCCGAGGTGTCATCGGGACGCTGCACGTCGACGTTGAAGGCAGGACAGAGCACGGTCTTGATGGCGGTCGCTGCGCGCAGGTTCACCGTCAATTTGAGCTGCCCGATACTGTTGTTCCCCCCGGGCTTGGCGGCAAGCAACGGATAGACGAATCGCGACAAGTCCCCGTCTCTCTCAATCACCTGCTCGTAATCGAGTTGGATCTTGACGTCTTTGTTGGGTTCAATCGGGAATACGCGTGCTCGAATCAGGCCGTCGTCGATGTACTCGAGGAGAGCGGGATCCTTGAGTTTCCGCACGATATCTTCGTAGATACCGCGGGCCTTGTCGGCCTCCAGCAGTTCGCCTTCCACCGTCTTGCCATTCATGGTCATGCTGAACGCCGAAACAGCGGCGTCGCGCGGTATCGGAAACACGTATGCGCCTTCAATTCGGCGTGGATTCGGGTTGTGAAAGACCGCGGTAACGTGTACACTGACGTGGTGCCGCTGGATATCGATGATTGCCTCATGGGATTTGACCTCCATAGGCTCCACGCGTGGTTCCGGCACCGGAATCGGATGAGGCGGCCAAGGCGGAGGCACAATGATCCGACATGCCAAAGCCGTGGAAGTTAATACTAGCGTCGCGAGAAGACAGGTCTTTACAATTGATTCTTTCATCCCTCATCACCTCCAACTATGTATGTCAGCCCAACCATACCCGCTGTGAAAATTTACCATGCCGTGGTTTGTTGTGCTTCGTGCTTGGCGCGTTGTGCTTTGTACTTCGCTTCCGGTGCTGGATTGAGATCAACGAACGACTCACCCAACAGCCCTTGTGCAAACGTCCTTTCATTACTATAGACGCACGAGAAAGCATTTTTTCAAAAAAAAGACGACGTCCCTGGACTCTATAATACGAATACAATTCGATAAGGAATAACCACATGCGCAACCTCAGCCCTCAGACAATGTTCGAATACCTTGCCGAGGAACACAAACCGCATCGAAACCCAATCATAACAGTGTCGGCGGTTCGCGTGACTGGTGCAATCTCTTGTACCTACACGCAACCATGCTCGGCACAACCACGATCGCCATCAACGTTCGCCACGGGCAGGCCGCTACGGATGTCGTGTGCGCGCAACCCGGCGTGGACGCGGACAGGCTCGGCGTGATGGGACTCTCGGGCGGTGGCACCATGACCCTGTGGATGACGCTGTGCGACGAACGATTCAAAGCCGCCGAAATCATTTGTTACAGCGATCTGTGGCACGTCTTCGGATATCGCGATATCAACTATTGCGGCATGCAGGTGGCACCGGGACTTTTCAAACTGCTCGACCTGCCGGACGTCCAAGCTCTCATCGCGCCGCGGCCGCTGCTGGTGGATATCGGCGCTCACGATTCCTGTTTCACGGCCGATTCTTCTATGGCGTGTTATCGTCGCGTCAGGGAGATTTATGACATCGCCGGGTGCCCCGAAAATTTCGAGGCCGACATCTTCCACGGCCCCCATGCCTGGGGCGCTCATAAATCGTACGACTTTTTCGCCAGACATCTGGGAGATGAGTAGGCCCCGTCACAAGCCGGAGAGGAGCTGCCGGTGCTCCCCGCATGGGCGCGAGACCTTTTCGCATAGGGGTCAAGTCAGAGTGTCATCGCATGAGCAGGCCGGGAGGCCCGCTCTACTTTATGTGCGTGAAATCGGCGCTACGGCATGGCGGGCACCACCGGCACCCCGCCTTTCTCCGCCGATGTGTCAGCAGCATCCAAAACACAAATGACACGGGCGGCGGACTCAGGGGTAATAACCAGCGGTTTCCCTTTGACAAGATGATCGGCCACATTCTTGTAGTACGAATCCCACTTGCTTTCTTCGTAGGGGACACTCGTTTCCATCTCGCGATTCTTGATGAGCGCCTTGACCGTAAAACTGCCGCCAGCATCAACAATCGACCCCTTGGTCCCCAGGACCCGCCAGCGTGGCCGCCCCTCCATGGATAAGAAACTTATGGTGAGCGTGGCCACGCAGTTGTTTTTGAATTGTATGCGGCACTCGGAATGATCTTCGTTGGTGTACCTGGACCACTTGGGATTTTTCACTTGAAATCCAGTGACCGATTCAATGTCGTCGTCCACAATATTCAGAATCCAGTCGGTGAAGTGGGCACCCCAATCGTAGATGGCGCCGCCCGAAACGTCCTTGTTGCTCCGCCACCAGTCTTTCTGCTCTCCGTAATTGTAATGCCCGCATTCAATCCGGAACACATCGCCGATGAGGCCTTCTTTGACAAGTTTTCTAAGAGCTTCGAAATCACCGTCCCAGCGGCGGTTGTGGAACGTGGACAGCATGACGTTGTTCTTTTTTGCCGCCTCCACCATGGCCAGAACTTCCTCGCTGGTGATGGCCAGCGGTTTCTCGCAAACCACATGCAGGCCGGCATTCAGGCATTGTAAAGCAAGAGGGGCATGGGTGTCGTGTGGGGTGATAATGATGACCAGATCCGCGGCATCGGCGGCGAGCATGTCGTCCACACTGCTGAACGTATGAATGCCCGGAAAATCGGCTTCCGCGACTTTCAGTCTTGCCGGGTCAATCTCGCACACAGCCGTGGCTTCAAACCCTTTGTTCTTGACAATCGAGTTCAGATGCGCCAGCCCCATATTGAACGCACCGCCGTAACCAACAACACCAACACGAACTGTCTTCGCCATCGTATCGCTCCATTTGGTTATGATCTACACTCACTATTCGTGCAAAGCAATTAACAAAGTATATGCGATTGATTATGCAAGTCTGGCGAGGGAGTTTTTGAAGAAAGAAACGGTCCCGCTGTCATCCCATAACTGACGCAAATGGAATGTTTCGGTTGCTTTATGCTGGGGTTCCCGATATTTTTTTCTTTGCTCAGCAACAACAAACCAAGCCTTGAACACCACCTCATCCAGACTATATTATGAGCGCTTACCTTTTTACGTGGGGCTGTAGCTCAGTTGGCTAGAGCGGTACGTTCGCAACGTACAGGTCACCGGTTCGAACCCGGTCAGCTCCACCATTTTAAGCACGAATCTCCCCGATATACCGCGTCATTCCGCGACCGGAAAAGTCTGTTAAGCTAACGATTTACTGAGCACGCATTGAGCATAAAAGCATGTTGTTTTTGAGGTGCTTAGGGGATTGGAAAAGACGCGCTGAGGCACTTACCAAGTTGACCAGAGTGCGTTGCAGGCGCGATTTTGTGGGGG
>JAIPIM010000142.1 GCA_021734725.1 Minisyncoccota bacterium
ATTGGTCGCCCGAACTTAACTTACTTGTAACAAGTGAGATAACACCTCAATCAATCGATATGCAGTGCTTACCGGCGGTTTTTCGGCCTGTTTTTTGCGGCTAAGCGTTTAGAGGCTATGTTTTGGGGCTGGCGGGTCGAGATTTCAACCGGCGCAAGCAAGCAGCAGCGTTCGAGGGCCTACTGCGAACTATGCTCGGTGACTGTCGGCACGGCAGTCTGCCCTGCTTTGGCAGCCTTAAATGCAGATTATGGGGCCAAAAACCGCATTTAAAGTCGAAAAGCCGATAGGTAAAAGCCTTAAGTCCTTCGTAAAGAGGTTGTTAAGTTCGGGTGACCAAGGAATTTCTCGAATCTCGCTCAAGCAGGCTTTCCCCGTCTACCTTCTCGCCATGCTTGTGATTCTCCCTGCACTTCCGGTTATCCGGATGGCTGACTTCGGAAAGAGGGGCTTCCTCTTCTTCCCGAGACTCGACGGCAAACTCGACAACACATTGACATCGAAGCGTATCAATGTGGCCGTTCAAGCGTTACGCCTTTTGGCTCTTGCAGCAACCGTTGTCTTCGATGCTTTGCTGCTTCTATCCATTCCCTGGTTGCCTCGGTTCGCAGGGATGGCTACGTACTATCTTGTTACCGTTCTCTTCCTGGTGGGGGGAGTTCTGCTTGTGCGATACCTAACAGGGATATTCAGTGCATCGGGCCGGAAGGCAGCAGTGTGGGCCGTAGGCGTACCCATGCTATTGTGCTGCTACTACTTCTGCATTACAGCCTACAGCTATGTCATCTACAACAACATTCCAGCGAGCAGAGGGGGAAAGTACCCTACGAGCATGGTTGAGTTCACGTATGCGGGTAATCCGCCCACGAACCTACCCACCAAAGCCTATGTGCTTGAGGAGTCAGCGGACACCTTTTACGTGATACCTCAGACCGTTCAGAACTGGTTCACAAGTCACGAGGATGTCATCGCCGTCCCGCGATCTGCTCTGCTCTCTTTCAGATTTGTCCATCTCTCCTCAGGAGAACCAAGAATCAACCATCTTCAGAAACCCAAAGCACAAAAGGCCGGGATCTCCCAGTCGCATCCATGAGTTTGGGATTCCAAAGGCATCTGCCAACGACGCCATCACGATAAAGGAGACAGATATGACAGAGCAAACCGACAGCGTAAAGCTGCAAGCAAGCGTCAAAGCGATTCTCGACTCAATGCCCAAAGGTGACATATTGGAAATAATTGCAGCCATCTGTGGTCTAGCCGAAGGAATTACCGTCAGCGACGATGGAGAAATCCAACTGAAGGGCCACACAAAAACGAAAATGACCGTTACCTACCCTGATGGTTCCAAAGGATCTCTTATGACGATGACCTCACGTTCCACGATCAGCAAACCATAGTGCCATGGAAAAGCCAACAATTGCCTGCTAGGGACTCTTTTCCGCTCCGCTCCAAAGAGCACCAGAGGCATGCGTGTGCGCCCGGCATGGCACACTACTAGCGGGTGCAAGTCCCGTGCATACCCGTCAGGGGGAAATGCTGGCGAAAGGCAAGGGCGTTACCGTGAGGTAAGGTCCGAAGGAAGCCTGCAGCAAAGCGCTGGCCCGACGAACAGGAACCGCATACGAGGCGCAGGTGCCGGATAAGTTGGCACGTCACATCAAAGTCCAAATCGACCGACTGAACCCGGCCCTGCGAGGCTGGCTGCAGTATTTCTCGCCGGGCACCAGCTGCAACCAGCTCACAACGCTGGACTTCTGGATACGACGGCGACTGCGGTGTATTATATGGCGGCAGTGGAAACGTCCGGCCACACGGCTGAAGAAGCTGCGCAGCCTGGGTATCCACGATGATCGCGCGTATATTTCCGCCAGCAGGAAAGGCCCGTGGCACTGTGCCGGTACACCGGCTCTGATACAGGCCTTGACACCGGAATTCTTTACCTCGCTCGGCCTATACGGGCTGACCGAGCACTTTGACGCGATGCGAACACCATCAACTTAGGAACCGCCGTGCTACGGATCCGTATGGCCGGTGGTGTGAGAGCCAGGGGAGGGAGACCTCCCCGGCTACTCGATTCGAAAGACAGAGAAGAAGCGCCATTGACATCCCCCACCTGTTGGGTATAGTAATTATACCATGGAATTCGAGTTCGATCCAAAGAAAAGCGATAGCAATGAAAGCAGGCACGGGATCAACTTCGTCGATGCCCAGACGCTTTGGGATGATCCCGATTTACTTGAAATTCCGGCGCGCACTGAAGACGAGCCGCGGTTCCTTGTAATCGGCATAATTGCCGGCAAGCATTGGTCAGGTGTAATCACTTATCGGGAAGACCGAATACGCATCATCTCCGTAAGGCGATCCCGAAAGGAAGAGGTGGCACTTTATGAAAGCTAAAGATTTTGACAAGGCATTTGATTCAGGCGAAGACATCACGACGTTTCTTGACCTCTCTCGATCCCGCCGTCCTGAACAGGAACAGAAGCGGGTAAACGTTGATTTTCCAGTCTGGATGATTCACTCTCTTGACCGGGAAGCAAAGCGGCTGGGGGTGCCCAGGCAGTCATTAATAAAGGTTTTGATTGCACAGCACCTTGAGAAAGCACACGCCTGAGGAAAAAGGGCTTCGAACAATGCCGCTGCACCCGACCGGAAAAGCTGCCGCCGCTCGTACCTCGCTCTGGCAGTTTCCCGGCGGGTGAGCGCAGCGTGATATGAACCGACAGCAACTCCAAGCGAAACTCGGGACAGTGACATCGGAGCTCTTCCGAGAGAAGGGCCACGTCGCCTTCGTCGACGTGTTCATGAAACTCGGCTATCTCGATCCCAAGGATTACGAGAACTGGCGCATGAAGCGCGTTTCGGACTTGGAGCGCGTCATCACGGCAAACCTGGGCAAGATCAACTTCATCATGAAGACCGTGCAGAAGAACTGCCGCAACGGCGGCTGTCGCGAAAGCTGGACCGGATACAAATCCTGGGGCAAGGGACGCACGGTCTGGCTGCGCTTCTCGAAGTCCGGCGAGGAATCCATTGAGCGCACGTACGCAACGCACTTCCTAAACCCAGAAAAGAAACGGAAGAAGCAGAACCAGCCCCCGGAGCGTACGCGCTAAATCGCGCGCCGCTCAAGGGCGTCGTTCGGATGGAGGAAAGAGACAATGAAGCCCGGCAAAGCGCAAGGCAACAAGGCAATCATCAGGCACACCAACCTGCCCATCGTAGATATCTCGGGACAGACCAAGCGGCATGTCTTCGTGGCGCGCGGTAACGACACCGAATGGAACGGGCATCCGAGTACGGTCCTGCTGCCGGACGGAAAGACCATCTTCTGTGTCTGGCAGGCACGGCGCGACGGCACCCGTCAGCACGGGGCGCCGGGGGGCTACATGAAGCGCAGTGATGACGGCGGCAAGACCTGGAGCGACTATCTCGATCTGCCCGCGAACTGGCGCGAGATCGGGCGCGGCAGCCCCACGATTCACCGGCTGGTTGATGGACGGGGTACGGGCCGGCTGTTTGTCTTCTGCCGCGACCAGGAGCGCACGACGTTTCTCATCGGTGTCTCCGAAGACGGCGGCGCCACCTGGTCCGAGCTGCGCCCTATTGGCCTCGCACTACCCGAAGACGGGCCGATCACCGGCTGGACGGCACCGATCACCATTCTTGAAGCCACCGTCCCTGACGGAAGGCGCAAGCACCTGATGTGGTATGAACGCACCCGCAACGGCCAACCCAGCTTCGGCGTCATCTGGCAGAGCGCCAGCTACGATGGCGGCCTGACTTGGTGCGAATCGAGGCCGGTGGTGGACAAGGCTGGCAGTTGCGAGCCAGCCTGCGTCCGTTCGCCGGACGGAAAACAATTGCTGCTACTCATTCGCGAGCAGAACCGGGAGATGAATTTGCTGATGGCGACCAGCGACGACGAAGGCGAAACGTGGTCCTCGCCTCGCGAGCTGCCGCTGGCGCTCACCGGCGACCGGCATCTGCCCCGCTATGCGCCCCACGGCCGTTTGGTCATCGTTTTCCGACCAGTACCTCCGGGTGAAGCTAAGACCCTTTCCGCCTTCCCTGACGACTACTTCACTGCCTGGGTGGGACGCTACGAGGATATTGTCACCGGCCGCGAGGGCGAGAGCCTGATCCGCTTGCTGCGCAGCTATCGCGGTGCCGACCACACCTACCCCGGACTCGAACTGCTGCCCGACGGAACCTTCGTCGCCACCACCTACATTCAGTACCGCCCCGACGAACTGCAGTCCATCATCAGTGTTCGATTCCGACTGGACGAGGTGCAATCACGGGCGGACAAATAGGTGGCTCTGCCTTTCATTGAAGGATACGGAACGAGACAGATATCCGAACCAGCAGGTGCAGGCGACGCTTTACAGCGCGTCTGACCTGCGGCGTGCGCAGGAGGACGATGAGATGGCAGAGACACCGACACAGGCCGCGCCGACATCGGGAACCGCAATGCCTGGCTGGCCTATCGAGCAGCTCAAGATACTGCATGAGCAACGGGCTACGCTTGACAAGACATTGCTGCACACCCCGTTCGGGCTGGCGGCCGGGATGGCGCTCGTTGTGAGCGCCTCAAAGATGATGACTGAGGTCTTTGGCCCCCTGGTTATGGGATTGCTTCTCCTTATGATCAGCGTCTTCTACTTTTATGCGGCTCGCTTCATGGCTCGCCTGCATTGCAGAAGGCTCTGCCGCGAAGACAGGATACGGGAACTGGAATTCGAGCTGGTGCGCTTGGGATGTGAGACGGCGAAACTCTCTACGGTATTCGCGAACAGCGAGGTGACAGCCTTGGCTTCCGAGAATAGAGGAAAGAAGTGGTTCTATCGCCTGTCGGGAATCCACACGACAGACCTAGGCGTTCGACTCATGCTAGCCGTTGCCGCGGCAAGCCTCGTATGTTCTGTCTTCTTCCTCTCCACTTGGATTGGTACACTACTGGCACGATGACGCAGAGAAGTGAACTGAAGGTTGTCTGCTTTGATATGGGAGGCGTTCTACTGAGCGCCAAAGACGGGGACGTCTACTGCAAACTGGCTGAAGCCCTTGGGATTGACCCCACAGCCTTTTCGAGCTGACACTGCTATCGTGTGAGATCGGAGTCGCGAAGCCTAGCCGTGATGCCTTTCTAAGATTCGCCGCGGAATGCGGCCTTGATCCGTGTCACTGCCTTCTCATCGATGACACCAGAGACAACATACTGGCTGCAAGAGCTCTTGGGTTTCACGTTCTGCACCATAATTCGCCAGAAGACATACTGGGCCTGCTGCACCGATTGACATAGCAACCGGACGCACAACAACCGCATCAACTCGGGCTGGCAATTCCGCTGCGCTCCATACCCGCCGGTGATGGCAGCGTTGGAATGAGGACGATGAAGCAATGAGGAAAAGACTCGCTCTAAGACAGTCTTTGCTGGTCTTGGCAGCTTTCGCATGTTTGTTTGAGCACCCTCTCAGTTCAAAAACGACGAACAAAGAACCACGAACGGAGAACAGAAAGAGTGGGGACGGGAATGGGTCTTCAGGGTTTGATCGTGGAACGTTCTCGTCCGTTCCTGAGAAACTGATCAAGAACGCCGACGCCGGTTCGCGACACATGCCGCGGCCAATCCGAGCAGAGCGAGAGTCGTCGGCTCTGGCACGATCTCAGCCGCGAATTGAATGACGGTGACGCCGACACCGCTCGAACTTGTAGTTTCATTGTAGCCGATTCTATACTGTCCTGCGAATTCCGTCCCGCTCCCGTTCGCGTCGAGGAAGGAGTTGTCGCTTCCGCCGTGTCCGTCATGACTTACCAGCAGGACCAGGTCGCCACCTTGGTATACATAGGGAACGTCGAACTGGATCCACGGTCCCCACGGGGCGGGTATGCCGGTTCCGAATGTGCCCGCCGCAATCGACAGCGTGCCGCTGCGAACCTGCACGGGGTCGGTCATGTTGTCGGCGAACGTGGTGCTCCAGCTGCCAATGGTGTTGGTGGCTTGGGCCAGGGTGATGTCGTAGTTGTCGAAATTGATTTGACTGGTCGGCCCGGCGATGGAGCTCCCCCCGTTAAGCCGATAACGGAGTGCGGTGATGGTGTTGCCGACCGTTATCGCCGAAAGCTGTGAACCGGCGATCTGCTCCTGGTACGTGTAGCCAGTGTCGTCTATGAGCATTCCCGTGTTGTTGGTGGCCTCGACTGTCGCGTTTTCATTTGGAACCACGACGGCAATAGGTCCGGCCGAACCCGCCGGGGCGGCCAAGGCCGCGGCCACCACTGCAACGCGAAGCATTCTCTTCATCATAGACATCATAAGTCACCTCCCGAGCGCAGATTATCGATCATGAATTCCACGAAAAGCCACCCATTGCCTACAAAACCTTACATCAAAAAAATTAGCATCGGACCTATGTGAATGCAAATCCGGTTGGACGTTTTTTTTCAGAAACATTCTGTGCGAGAAAGATTTGGGGGTGTCTGCCGGGGTCCGCGGGCAGAGACGGGTCCTCTGATTTGACTTTATTAGCCTTAGACTTTCAAAGATAAGGCTATTTCATTCAGCTGCTTTTTCAACTCCGGATCAACTTTCATTTAGACTCCTGCGAAATAGTTTTCGCGCGAGTCGCTCGTCATTCTCAGTTCAAAAACGACGAACAAAGAACCACGATTGGAGATTGCAGCACCCGGCGCGGACACTACACTGCACCGCTTTGGGTCCCGGCGCAGCCGGTTGTCCGCGGCTCCGGCCACGGACCGCGTCGCTTTGCGACAATTGAAAGTTTACCCGCCTCTGGAGGGCGGCGCTGATATATGCCGCCGCTGGAATTCCCTTGCGGGAAAATTAGCGAAAAAACTCGATGTCACCCAACGGGTTATCTTTAATAATAGTCGTAAGGTCTTCTATATACAGGACAACGACACTTTTTCGTCAATTTTCTCACGGATTCAGGACCATTTTTTGTGTGTACGGGCCGGGGCGCGAAACTGGAGCAGCTCCGACGCTTCAATGTTTGAGATCTCCGCGATGTGTTCGACTGCTTGTATCAATCGGCCCGCCTCGGTTTTGGAGCAGACGCCTGAGAACGCGGCGCACTGCCGAAATTTTTCTTTAACTTCGTCCATGCTCATGTTGCCGGGTGCAAACACTTCAGCGGGGAAATGCCCGCGTACCAGCCTGCGGCCGTCACGAGTGTGAACGATGACTGCGCGAAAGTCGTTCACATACTGTTCACTGTAATCCGGTGGCAGCGGTGGCGGTGGGGGAATCTTTTCCAGTCTATCCGTGAAGGTGATGCTCTTTGCAAGTTCCGTAACGTCCCGGTTCGCCAGGACCTGTTCATCGGTAACGTACTCTATGGAAGCCTGGCCGCGCAGAAGAGCCAGCGCCACGCAGTACTGGACGCTGAACTGCGCACACACCTGCGGGTTTTCGGTGATTTCGAACGGTTGTCCGACCAGTCCTCCCGGGCCGCCGCCGTAGAGTTCGACGCGTTCGATCTGTTCGGGGCGCAATTTTTCTGTCGCGACTATTTCCTCAGCGGCCATCTGCTGTTCGTGACAGGCGCCACAGCTCGTGTAGCGTTTGAGTGAAACCCTTTCGATTTCCATCTGCTCCCGCGGCGCCGTCAGGTCGTCGCGTGTGCAGGGGGCAGCTGTCTGGTAGATTCTGAACAGGCCCGCATCCCCTTCCAGCGCGCGATGGGGTCCCGTCAAACCCGCCTCAGCCAGTGCGACGCTCCAGATGGCCGAGCGAGCCGCGAACCCGGGTTGCAATCGTTTGGTCAGGGACATGTCGAGCAACGCCTGCCGATTGCCGGATACCTGAGCATAATTAAGGCCCATCGCATGTACGCATTGTTCTATGTTCAGCCCACGTAACCGGCATGCTGCGGCCGCGGCGCCAAATCCGCCGACCACTGACGTGGGCAGAAATCCCGTGCCTTGGGCTCCCCGCCGACGGTCGCGACAGGGGATCCCGAGGCGTCCGGCCACCTCGATGCCGATAATAATGGCGGCAAGAAAATCTCTGCCCGACGCGCCCGTCTGCTGGCTCACGGCCAGTGCTGTCGGCACGATGATCGATGTGATATGTAATACGCCGGGGATGTAAACGTCGTCGTAATCAAGTGCATGGATCATTGTGCTGTTGACGAATGCGGCGTTCGGCGCCGGGAGCTGGTCGCCATGAAACAACACACCTGCCTGAGGGGTCCCTCCCCAGTCTTGCATGGTGTTCAGTGCCTCGCGAACGCCCGGCGCGTTGCAGCCGGCGAGTCCACAGCCCAGCGAGTCCAGTAATACTTTCCGGGCGGCCGCAAACGCGCTTTCCGGGATAGCGTCCGGATCCGTCTCGATTGCGATCTTTGCCAGCGTGCCAGTCAGCGTTTTGTGTTTCGAATCGGTCATCAGTTTTTTCTCGATTGCATAATTCCATGGACTGTTGCGATACATTTACTGTACTTGCGTAAGTTGGGATCCATATAACTATTTACACGCATACAGCCCGGTGCTTCAAGGCGGAATGTTCGGAGTGCGGTCATCTCGGCGGATTTATCATTACCCGGCATTGGGTTTGATGAATGCCGCCATGAATTCCTGGTTGCCTTTGGGGCCGGTGATGGGTGAGGGGACGGTGCCGAGAACGGTCCATTGAAGTTCATTTTCAGCGAAGCCGCAAACAGTGTCCACGCACTCTTTTTGTACTTGGGAATCTCTTACTACTCCACCTTTGCCTACATCGCGCCTTCGGGCTTCGAACTGCGGCTTAATCAGGATCAATGCGTATCCTCCCGGTTTCAGCAATGGATCGCATACGGGAAGGACTTTACGTACTGAAATAAATGAAAGGTCAGCGGTAAGGACATCCACGTGTTCCGGGACGTGGTGAGGTGTCAGGTAGCGTGCGTTTACGCGTTCGATACAGACCACGCGGGGATTGTCGCGCAGTTTCTGGTGGAGCTGGCCGTATCCCACATCGACCGCGTACACTCGTGCCGCTCCGTACTGCAGCAGAACATCCGTGAATCCGCCCGTGGACGCGCCGATATCCAAGGCAACCTTGTCTTCAATCTCGGGCTTGAACATTCGTATTGCGGCCAGGATTTTTTCAGCGCCGCGGCTGACGTAGGGGTAGCGTTCCGTCACATGCAGGTCCGCATCCAAGGCAAGCATGTCACTTGTTTTTCGTACGACATGATCGGTTCCGACCCTTACTGCGCCCGCCAGTATAAGGCGCTGAGCTTCCGAGCGTGAGTCACAGAGCTTTTTCTCCAGCAGCAGCTGATCGGCGCGTTTCTTCATGTTCGGATCTGGCCCGTTCCGGTAATGACATATTTGTATGTGGTCAGTTCATCGATGCCCATGGGGCCGCGGGCGTGGATCCGGTCCGTGCTTATGCCGATTTCAGCTCCCATGCCGAACTGTCCACCGTCCGTGAAGCGTGTGGATGCATTCACATAGACGGCAGCCGCATCGACGGCTTCACAGAAGTATGCCGCGGTATTCCGGTCTTCGGTGATCACTGCTTCGCTGTGTTGGGATCCGTATGTCGCAATATGATCGACGGCTTCTTCAGCACTGTTTACGATGCGCACGGACAGGATCATATCCAGGTACTCGGTATACCAGTCATCCTCCGTGGCCGGATTGGCATTTGGCACGAGTTCGCAGAAGCGCTCATCTCCACGCAGTTCCACTTTTTCCGTGGTAAGCATATCGGCCATTTTGGGAACGAATTCATCGGCTATGTCGGCGTGGACGAGGACGGTTTCGGCGGCGTTACAGACGCCGGGACGTTGACATTTGGCATTCTGTATGATCCGCAAGGCCATGTCCTGATCGGCGTTTTTATCCACATAAACGTGGCACACACCCTTATAGTGTTTAATCACGGGGATCGTTGATGTTTCCACGACTTTACGGATGAGGCCTTCGCCGCCTCTCGGAATAACGAGATCGATGTATTCATTCATCTTGAGCATGGCATCGACGGCTTCGCGATCGGTCCATGGCAATAACTGTATAATGGCTTCTGGCAAG
>JAIPIM010000143.1 GCA_021734725.1 Minisyncoccota bacterium
GTAATACGTCAATTCCTCCACCGCAAATACGTCCAGCGGATCCGCCACCGCCAGCGTCACTGTATCCGTTGTCCGTGCTACCGGAACGGCCTTATGGCGCTTCAACATTTCCGCGGGGAACTCTTTCAGCAGATCGGGAAGAACGGTGCAGTTGGCGAGGCGCAGAAGAGGAACTCGGGCATGTTCCGCGAGCGCCGCGCAGATATCCGTTGGATCGACTTCGAAATTGATGGTGAGCTGTTCCTCAAGCGCCTGCTGCGTACTGACCGAGTCGCCATCCATAATCATGCATGCCTGGTCGCCCGTCAGTACGCCCCGCCGCTCCAAAATGGATACGAGGCTGCGATTGAGACTGCTGCCGGTATTTGCATCTGCCATAAGTCAACGCCTCCGCATCGGCACAAGATGCCGCGGAATGCATAGAACCGGCTTATGCCAGCCCTGCCTTCCAAATAAAATTTTTAGCAACTTCCATGCCACTGACAAACAGAACGCTTTATCAGCACGCATGACACCGCACTATTTGCATTCTTGCCAAGTCCGCGTATTTATTATCCCTGTTCAAAGGCTATAGTCAAGCACTTTACAAAGATAACTTCGTGTGACAGAAAAACGAGACCATGACACGACAACCATAGCCACTAAGCGAACACCGAGTATCCATGAGCACCCCTGCACCAGACAAGTCCTCTCAAGGCAACCCGCACATGGTTAACCTGCGGGACACAAACATTGCTCTCTTACCCATCGCACCGGGAACGTTCGTTCGAGGTACTGAAACGGGTCATGCCCACGAACAACCAGCTCATATCGTGGAACTCACGACCGGATTTCACATCGGCCGCCATCTGATCACTCAACGCCAATACATTGAGGTGATGAATCGCAACCCAAGCTACTTCCAGGGGCTGGAGAATCCCGTCGAGAACGTGAACTGGTACGATACCATGGAATTTTGTTCTCGCCTAACCGTGTTGCAACGTACCGCCGGCAAAATATCCGCCTCCGCGTACTTCCGTTTGCCCACGGAAGCCGAGTGGGAATTCTGCTGTCGTACGACGCCGGAAACAGCCGTTGCCCGGACGGGCAGCGCGCCAGGCGATGACGCTGTGCAAGCTCAGCCTGTCTATTCCTGCGGCGATACCCCGGAGACCTTGGGGGAATACGCGTGGTACATGGGCAACAGCAGTGAAACGACACATCCGGTGGGGGAGAAAAAACCGAACGGACGCGGCCTCTATGACATGCACGGAAACGTCTCGGAATGGTGTCACGACTGGTTCGGAAGTTATACCGGTGAACGCCTCAAGGACCCCGGGGGGCCTGCCGAAGGAGATCAGAAAGTGCGACGCGGAGGAAGCTGGGCAAGCATCGCCGCACGTTGCCGAGCAACGGATCGTATAGGCGTTGTCCCATCCTGCGCTTGTGCAATCATAGGATTCCGGATAGTCCTGACGGAAAGCGGCTCACCGCCGTACGCCACGGATCACCACTTATGGTAAGTCCCGCTTCTCGGATATTCATGTTCCTCCGGAACTGCTCTGGCCGGCTTTGAGCTCATCCGCCATTACCGACGCTTCAATCAGTAGTTGAGAAACCGGTTTGTCGTTGGTCACTTCAGGCGTCGTATGCCCCTCGAAAAAGCGGGCCTCACCCCGTTCTCTGCCGATCATACGCGCCACAGCTTCGACACCCAGGCGTTTCCCGTATGCTGCATGGGTCAATGTGTTGTCGCACACATAAACGGAGCCGGCCGTATCGTCGTCAAATTCCAAAGCCAATTCGCCAGTACGCGAGGTCATGCATATAAACTGCAGGACATTGCTCAATTCTCCCTCTTTGAACTGGAAATACATCTGGCCCTCACCTGCCGGACCACCCTCTGTCTTCGTTTCTTCCGTTTCTCTGATGGCTTGCACCCAGGTCAACACTTGCGGAAGGGCTTGCGGCAGTACGTTCTCGCTGAACAATTCGTCCGCGCCCGCTTCCATAAAACGAAGACGCATCACGGCGTGAACGGAATCCGTGTAGGCGACCAGAGGCAATCGCCCGACGGCTTCTCTTAGCAACGTAACGCCGTCAAGGGCGTGGCTGCTGATTTCGCGACACCCGTACATGACCGCCACGGGACCCGAGTCCACCACCGCGGCGGCTGCCGTAGCCGCATCACCATGCGTCTCGACATCACACTCGGCCGCCGCTTCCAGCGTCTTCGCCAGGGACTGAGCTTTGGCACTGTCCTGATCCAACAGAACGATGCGTGGATTCTCTGCACCCACAACTATGCTCCTTTACTCAAATGCGCGTACAATTGCGCGCTTACCCAACAACCATCCAAGTTCTCGCGCCACTGCATAGGCTTTTTTAAAAGCCTTCTGGCTGCACGGCTTGGAATTCGAGACCACAGTCAGATAGATGCCGTTGACAGCGAACAGCAGCAGGGATGGCTTCGCCGACGGCAGAGACATACAGTCGACCTCACCGTCGGTGATTGCATTCAGGTACCGCCCCGTGCGCCGAAAGAGCTGCGATCCCATAGCGGCGATATTCTCAGTTTGTCCCGGGGGAAGCCCCATGGCGGCAACCGACACACCGTCATCTCCGCTGAGTACTGCACCGGAGGCGTTGGTCTGGTCAACCAGCATACTCAGGACAGTGGCCAGGGATGGAACATCTTTGGCCGGCAAGCCGAGCAACTTATTCAGATCCTCATGGCGATCACGGCCGGTCGTCAATGCTAAACCGGTCATCAGGCGGAACGATCGCGCACCAATCCCGGGTACGGCGGACAATTCATAAATGTTATGGAAACGTCCGTTCTTTTCCCGGAAGGCCACGATGTCGCCGGCGCGTGCGGGCCCCACCCCGGGCAGCACTTCGAGGTGCTCAGGCGCGGCTGTGTTAACATCCACCCCGCCGGCGGCTCCGAGTTGAGACACCTCGGTACCATCCCAGTCAACCGGCTTATACCGCGCTCGAAGCACCGGTGCAGGCTCGGCTTCCGGCACCACGGCGGGTGCAACGCTATCCGCAGGCGGCGGTGCGGGGAGCTCAGAAGGAGGCGGTTGTTCAGCCGCAACAGGCTCCGGTTCCTTTTCCCTTTCAACCGGGGGAGCGGCCTCAACCGGCGGAGTCACGGGCGGTTCCTCATCAAACGCTACAGGTCCCTCAGTGGAAACAGCAGCTCCCGCGGGCGTACGAACGGGCGTGAACAATTCCTCGGCGTCGGTGAGTTCTCGCACACCATCACTGACCTCAGACGCCCCTTGAAGCAACTCTGGAGAGATGGCGGTCACAACTTGCGGCAGATCCAATTCCACCGAACCTTCGCCGGAAGAGTCTACCCATCCAGGGGGCAGCAGGGGGCGCAAATCCGAGACGGCGTATTCCACCCGCCCCTGCTTCAGTTTCTCCAGAATTTCTTCACTCTTAAGGGGGATTGTATCGTTCGGCATGGCCGCCGCGTCCCAGTTCGGACCCCGCAACTCTTCCGGCAGGTTTCGCAGGACCGCGGCACAGGGGACCTCAACCATCGACAGATCCGCCTCGCCTTCCACATCGCTTTCAAGAACCGACTGGATAGCACCGAACATATCCGCTGCATTCTCACGGGTCATTTCCGTATCGGCGGCGCTACCGGTCTCGACGTGGTCCGCCTGGGATGAGGCTTCGTGGGCGGAGGCATCGTCTTCAGCCCCCCGTGATGCTTCAGCGGAAGACTCGGTTTTCGGCGTGCGTGCCGGCGCTGTGGGTTTCTGCTTTCCTTTGCTGTCCTGATGTCCGCGCAAATTCCTGAATAACTTCCCTAGTTTCATAGTCGGCATCTCTCCTTAGTTTCACACAAAAGGGTTGCGCAAAATACGACCTTTCGCCCGCCCTGTTCCTGGTTCGTGGTTCTTCATGCTGCGTTTCTGAGCAGAACACAACTCACGACTCGCGCGAAACCGATGTCGCAATAGTCTTTTCACTCAATGGCTCGTCACTGTGCTGCCGAACTTCACGTTGCACCAGGCACAAATGACTACAGTGTTGTTCATAGTCGCTTTATACTATACCGCAACATTCAGCGGCAGTAAGTGACTGCTCTGCCCAGGCAGGCAATGTTTTATCATGACTCCTGGATCGAAATTAGCAATAGTTGTGCCACTTGCAAGATGGCCTTTGCGATATATTGGTATTGTTCCTGCTAAACTGATTTATACGTGTTTATGCATGGCTTTTTGAGAAAACGGCATATTATTATTGAAGTATTGTGTGCCAAATGAGCATGCGATTCATGGAAGGCAACCGCGTCGCTTAACCTGTTGCTGTTCTCAGAAGTGATAAAAAGCCCGCCGCCTCGCGACGACGTCTGTTCACATGGGGTTGCCAGCCAGACAATCATACCATATACTAAACACGGACAGTAACGTGGAGTCAAGAGCTTATGTCGTTTGTCAATTACGCTACCCGTGAAATACAATTAAAAATCGTGTACTACGGCTGCGGTCTCTGTGGCAAAACTACCAACCTGCAGGTTATACACGAGATGGTCAGCCCTGACGCCAAGGGAGACTTAACGTCTCTGGCCACATCGCAGGATCGCACCCTGTTCTTCGATTTCATGCCTCTTGTGGCAGAGGCCATCAAGGGTTTCCAGACGCGCTTTCAAATGTACACCGTGCCGGGTCAGGTCATGTACAATATGACGCGCCGATTGGTGTTGCGCGGGGTGGACGGTATCGTATTTGTTGCCGACAGTCAATGGGACAAAATGGCGGAGAATGTCGAGAGCTTCAACAACCTGCTGGAAAATTTGCAGCTCCAGGGGGACTCTCTGGATACGATCCCGTACGTCATTCAGCACAACAAACGTGATCTGACGAATATTGCCCCCGTGAATTACCTCGAGTTTCTGCTCAACAACCGGGGAAAACGCCGCCCCAGCACGACGTCCATTGCCCCGCAGGGCAAAGGTGTTTTCGAAACGCTCAACATGATTTGTCGGCTGGTCCTTAACAATTTTATTCGAGAGAACACTCCCAAGTCCGTTAACAAAGAAGAAAAGGATCTTGTCCTTATGTAGCTCCGTGCCACACAGTCCGCATGGAAAGATCCATGTAAGAGGAAAGACGCCATGGCTTTTGCTCTCGGCAAAAATGATGTAAACAAAATCAATCGAGTCCTTCGTGAGCTTCTGGACCAGTCGGAATCCACGGGTTGTCTGGTATGCGATCACAGCGGCTATGTACTGGCTCAACAGGGAGTCGATACCCAGGATCCTCTGCTGATCTCCGCCCTCGGAGCCGGCGTATTTACCGCCAGCCGCGAACTGGCGCGAATCCTCGGGGAAGACAAATTCAGTGCCGTTTTTCATCAGGGCGAAAAGAAAAGCATTTTTATTTGTGCTGTCAATCAGGACGTCTTGCTCGTGGTTATTTTTACCAATGAAGCGAGCGTGGGACTTGTCCGATTGTATGCCGGTCCGGCAGCTGACGCCATCCGTGGAACTCTCGAGGAGGTCCGCACGCGAATAGACACCATGCAGGAGGCCCCCGAATACACATTTGTATTGAACGACTCAAAAGGGGGCTTGTTCAGCAAAAATACCGACGCGACAAAAGGCCAGTGACAGCTCACTGCAGTAGTACTAAGATAACCACCGGGATGCCATGCGAATTGTCAACGAAAAATACTTGTCCTTAGTATGGAGCTGGGATACCTACGAGAAAAATGGCCTGCAGACTGTTTACGACGCCAATATCCGGCGCCTGGTTGAGGCTCTGCGGAAGCGGGCGGAAACCGACCAACTCCCGGAGGAAGAGGATATTCGCGCCCTGGCCAGCGAACTTCAACAAGCCGGAGAACTGCTGGAACAAAGCATGAACAACTGCCTCAACGCCGCCCAGGAAGTGTACAGCTTTGCAGCGGCAGACAATAAGGAACGGCGGAAGCGCGCTGAAATGATTGAGCAATTGCATGAGCATATTGGGAAGCCGGTCATCCTGACTCAGACCAGCGTACCGGATTTAGAGGGGAAACAGTTGATCTTGGAAGACGTGCATGGGATAAAAGCCATACTGCGGGACGGCGATGACTTGTGGGAAGCCCTGGTTGACTTCCTGTCGCCGGTCTTGGATTATAAACCGAGCAACAGTCACAAAAATAAGCAAGACACCAAGCCATGAGCAGCGACAGCAAAGGCTCGAACACGGCATCAGCCAAACGGGAAAACGTTGAGGACACAATCAAATCCTTTGAAAGCATCCTTGAGATGTTCCCTGAGGATGTCAGCGCGCTGGAGTCGCTTGTGGTCGCCTATCAGGAAGCGGGCGATTTGCATAACGCCCACGACAAGGCTCTGACGCTGGCCGACCTTATGGCGCAGCAAGGTAATTGGCGGCGGGTAGTGCAGTTAACGTCGGAAGTGCTTGGGGAAGCCCCGGAGAATGTCCGCGCACAAGCTCTGCATGAGAACGCTGACCACATACTTTCGCAGAAGGACGAAGAAACCGTCGCGACAGAAGCCGCGACCCCGGCAGCAGAACCTGAACCCTCGGACCTCGCCTTCGATCTCAATGGCGAACTGGACCTGGCGTGGTTTCTCCTGGAGCATGACGCCATTACGCAAGAGCAATATGACAGTGCGATTTCCAGTCTGAGTAACCACGGCACTGGAGAACAGACGAGCGTAAGTGTCTCACTTCTTCAGGAGTTGGCCAGCATGGAACGCGTGCGCATCGACAAAATAATCGGGATGCTGTCGAGCGAGTGGAATATCCCCTACCTGGATATCACCAAATTCGAGATCCCGCAGGAGGTGGCACAGCTGCTTCCGCTGGATGTGGCCAGAAAAATCGGGGTGCTGCCCTTCGCTATGTTCGGAAAGGAGCTGATGGTCGCGGTACTCAACCCCATGAACAAAGGGTTGCACAAACACGTGGAAGCTCACCTGAACAGAAAAATCCACATTTACTTGAGTTCACCGGAAGAACTTCAATCAGCCATCGATCAATTGGCCGGCAAAAAGAAAACGAATGCTGCTGGCTGACGGTTTGCGACATGCCAAACGGCCAATCGCTTATAGTCCTCATGAGCCCTTGAGGGTGATTTAGTTCTCAGGCTGACCCGATTCGACATTCGTTGCGCGAAGCTTGTCTGCTTTTTGCCGTAGTCCCCTCTGGATCCCAGGCTCCCCTTTGGCCGCGAGAGCCGCCTCCTCATAGTAATTCGCCGCCGTCGCCAGTTCTCCTCTTTGCTCAGAAAGCCTGGCAAGGTATTGCAGGATCCTTCGGTAGAGCAAAAGGTCCGGTTTATCCGCGTCGCTGCGCGACTCCATCCGGCGCCATTCCAAAAGTTGCTTACGCCATTTATCGCGTGCTTCTTTGAAGGCCTGAAGAGCACGATCCCTCTGATCGAAATTATGCAGCTGAAGGGTCCCTAACGTGAAAACCAGCTCCGCATCATCGGGGTTGTTCCGAATACCTTCTTTGATTAAAGCGAGCCCCTCTTCGGGACGATCCAAACGGTTGACCAACCAGTAAGAGCCCACGCTAAAAGCCAGCACGTTATGCGGATCACTCTTTATCGACGCCCACATCCACGGCAACACTTCCTTCTCGAACCTCTCTCCGCGCAAATGCCTGTGCTCATGCGGAATACGCGCATTATTGATGGCCGACCACCAGTCCACTGCATGGTCCGCATGGTCATGCGCGTGATGCGCATGATGCTCGTCTTCTTTACCGTCACGGTGTACGGCCGTGTACCCCCGCAACCCCTCGGCGTCATGGTCATGATTGTGCTCATCGTGGTCCGTTGCGCCCTCGCCGTGCAACCCGTGTGTACAGTGACCGACATAAACACCACCGTGGAAATACAGGTCCGCGAAGTCAAACATCTTCTTGCTCAGAACCGTTCTTGACTCACCGAGAATCAGTTCAAGCACGGAATGCCGCTCAGCCGTCCGTCGTTGCATGACATCCGTCCCTGAAAGGATGATGCCGATCACTATGGCACTCCCCCAGAGTCCTGAAATAAGCAGCCAGTTTCTCACAATCGTTTCCTCTTGAACGCGTACACTGTAGCCGACAGCAACACAGCCGCATACACAACCGTATAGGCAACAATCCCCAAGGCAATGCCGAGCGGCATGATACCCCATTCATGGACCAGCCGAATACGCAGGTCATAGAATTCAAAATGTGGTGCCACCGCGTGAACAACCCACACGAGGCCATTGACCCCCGTCGAAGCGTTTCCGGCAAACTCAGGCAATTGCTGCCCGAACAACAGCATACTGACCACGACGAGGGTGCAGCACGTGATATTCGCGGACGGTGTAAGAATCATCGATCCCAGCAGTGTCAACGCCGTCACCAGGGCCAAAAAACAAACATGCAGAATAAACGCTTGAACAAGAACCCAGCTTATCCAGCTACCTGTCCTTCCCCCCACGAGAATTGCGTAGCAAACATAGAAAAGCACTAATGCCAAGCTGCTTGCGGAAGTCGCCCCGACAAATTTTCCCAGAACCACCTCGCTGCGGCGAACAGGTTTAGACAGAAGCGGCAGGATTGTACGGCGCTGAATTTCGCCGGGAAACTGGCGAGCAGCGGTAGTGATAGTCAGTACAATAGAAAACAGCCACATCAACATAAGTGCTATCTCGCGCAGGTATCGAACAACGCCCTCCACACCGAACAGCGCCACGGTGGTCAGCGGAAAAATAATGGCGGCAGCCAAAATAAGAGCCACATACACATCCTTCCGGCGGAAAAGTTCAAGGATACTTGCAGCGGCCACAGCTGTGACTTTACGATAGGATATCATGAGGTCCTCGCGTCCTATTTCCTGTTCTCGCCATCACCTATAATGTCAAGAAAAACACGTTCCAAGTTGCGCTCTCCGGTACCCACGACCTCGGACGTCGGGCCACACCAACGCAAAACACCCTCTTTTAAAATCCCCACACGGTCACATACGGTTTCGGCCTCGGAGAGTTCGTGCGACGAAAAGAACACCGTCTTGCCAGCCTCCCGTAAGCATCGCATGACCTCACGAACCTCGATGCGCGCCAGGGGATCCAGGCCGGTCGTGGGTTCATCGAGAATCAGCAGATCCGGATCATGAAACAACGACTGCGCTATCCCCGCCCGCTGCAACATGCCTTTGGAGTATGTTTTCAAAGGCTTTCGAACATGCTCGGTGAGCCCTGTGAGTTCAAGCATCTCTTCGGTGCGTTTTCGAATATCCTGAGCAGACATGCCGCATAAAGCGCCGTAGAACCGCAATAGCTCGCGAATGTTCATGAATTCGTAGTAATTCGCGACTTCGGGCAGGTACCCGACCTGTTGCCGCGTCTCAGGGTCGGCTGGGCTTCCGCCCAGAACACGCACGTCACCGGACGTAGCCGACAGCAATCCGAGCAGGATCTTTATGGTGGTTGTCTTTCCCGCACCATTCGGCCCCAGGAACCCGAAGATCTCACCTTCCCGCACAGACAGCGTCAAGTCGTTGAGAGCCCGCTGTCCTCCCGGGTACGTTTTGGCAAGCGCATTCATAACAATTGCATCACTCATAGCGTTCTCCACGGACGTTCGCAACTCACACGGTTCGCATTCCGCATATCGTCCTCACACAATCCGGTTCCAAGTCCTGTATGCTCTATTCAAGTCAAACGCGGGCAATATACGAAACCAACTGGACGCATACAATATACGATAGTATTTTGTCTCGCAAGTGGAGAGTGATCACGTGCGTTGTGACTGTTGCAGAATGCTTGAAAACATTGGCGGAAAAGTAGGCGGCGTCTTGCCTCACAGACATCGGCGCGACTGTTGACATTTCACGGATCCAGGCCCGAGTCAAAAAGAGCAGCGGTGAATGAATTTTCCGTGTATGGCTTGATTCCTGCTACAAATCGTCTGAAACTCAGCCAAGAGAATGCGTCAGTCGCGATCACTTGCGGGCAGCCGGCTTCACT
>JAIPIM010000144.1 GCA_021734725.1 Minisyncoccota bacterium
TCTAAAAAGAAGGCCGGAACATCGGTGAGCGAAGGAGGTGTGTCAGAGTTCCGTCTTTAGACGGCAGTTGCAGCGAGCTTCAGCGAGCGGGCGGTTTCCGGGATCGTTGCTCTGCCGGGCCACCGTTGTCTGCCCCGGCTCAATCCCCTCGGGATCCGTGGGCTAAAGCCTCCGGAGGGCTGCCGCCTAAAGACGGAACTCCGGCAAACACAAAGCGCATGCAAAAGGCCAAAAGACGTTATGTTGCGAACAACCCTGCAACCGGGGTGCCCTCAAGCACAAAAGTGACCTTACATCCTGAGAGACCTTTTTTACGTAACGTCTAATCTGTTCACACCCATGCCTCACAGAAAACGAGAAACATTTCACGTTACCATCGTGGGCGCCGTCGCCAATGTGCTGCTGAGCGCGTTCAAGATTACAGCGGGCGCGTTCGGCAACAGCCAGGCAGTCATTGCGGACGGCGTTCACAGCCTGTCGGATCTCGGCACGGACATCGCCGTTTTGGTGGGGGCCCACTACTGGAGCGAACCGGCGGACCGGGAACATCCATATGGGCACGGTCGGGTCGAGACAATCGTGACCCTCGGGCTCGCCATTTCCTTGGCAGCTGTCGGCATTGGTATCATCATTTCCGCTGTCGGTTCCCTGCAGAAAGAGCGTCTTGGGGCCCCTTCATGGGTGGCGTTGTGTGCCGCTGTCCTTTCGATCGCGGTGAAAGAGATTTTGTACCGCTGGACGGTATACAAGGGCAAGCGGATCAAATCCAGTGCGGTTGTGGCGAATGCCTGGCATCATCGCACGGACGCTCTGAGTTCCGTGCCGGCGGCCATTGCGGTTGGCGGCGCCATGATTTCACCCGCCTGGCGGTTTCTCGATCCGCTTGGCGGTCTGGTCGTTTCGTTTTTCATTCTTCAGGCAGGGTGGCGCATTGGCGTTGGAGCTATACAGAATTTGATCGATCACGGCGCCCCGACGGAAACCGTTCGGGAGATTACTGAATTGGCCGGCGAGGTCGAAGGCGTGGAGGACGTGCACGGCGTGCGCACGCGGAACGTTGGCCATGGCTGGAGCGTCGATCTGCACGTGCTTGTGCAAGGCGACCTGTCGGTACGGCAGGGACACACAATTGCCGAGGAAACTAAGCAGCACTTGCTCGAACACGGTCCCGATGTCGCCGACGTAGTGGTTCACATCGAACCAGTGGAGGACCGACGGGAAAAGAGGCGTTGAAAGTTCGCTTCTCTTGTGGACGACGAGAACGGAATACGATTGGCGGGGGGAGATCCGCCATCGTCAACCGGCGACTCAAGCCGAACGCTACACGCCAGACACACGATGGACCATTTCCACCATCGTTTCATAATTGCGCAAGGCCAGTGTCGACAATTCTCTCCCGTACGGACAAGCTGACGGAAGAAGGACAAAGCCGCGTCCCGTCCCCGCAGTACCTTCGTCCAGTGCGCGCCGCACTTTTTCCGCGAATCGCTCCGTCGCCAGATTCTCGATATCGCTCACCTCGAGATTCCCGAAAAGGACCAACCGGTCCCCGTACCGCTTGCGAACGTAACGCAGCTCGACGTCCCCTTGGGGCGGCGGCTCGATCGGGTCCAGGGCATCCGCGCCCATGCCCGCAATGTCATCCAGAATCGCCTTCAGATTGCCATGGGAGTGGATGCGGACGTAACCGCCGTGACGATGGATAGACTCGATCATCGGCGTCACGTATCGGCACACGTATTCCCGGAACAGTTCCGGCGGCAGATACGGCGGGGAGGCATATTCTGGACCGTAAATGCGCCAAAGACGGCCGGGGAGCGCGGCGGCCACGGCTTCCGTTTTCTCCCACAGCGGTTCCGCAAACCGTTCCAGTAACTCATGAAAAAGACGCTGCTCCGTCATGCCAATCACCGTATATTCCGCCATGTCGAACAGCGAAGCGGCCAGGCACAGCGGGTCCGGAGTGTCGATCATCACAATACCGGTGTCGCCCAGCGCGGCTTCCGCATCACGTACCGGAGTGGTGTCGATGGTGTCGCCCGTACTGGGTTGCGGGATCTGAAGAAACGCACGAACGTCGCCGGTGTCCTTCAGCAGGTGTTCCTCGGTCCAGACGGTGTTGACATCGGGATCCTGACGGGTACGGGCCGTCAGGACACGTCCCCCCACAGACACACGACGCACCGTAAACCGGCTTCCGTCACGAACGTATGTTTCCGTGTCAGTGATGGATTCCAGGGGATCCGGTTGAACGGCGGCGTAAGCAACCCCTCGCATAACAATGCGATCGGTGTAATCGCGAGTCAACTCAATCAACGGGCGCCACGACGGGTGCGAGTAAATATTGAACGGATCCGTGTTTTCCGGATCTTCGTCCAGCCCGTTGAGTTCGTAAAACGATACGGCCGGACGATCCACCGGTTCGCCGCGTAACGTGGCCATCAGCCTTTCGCGTCGAGTCATGTCCAAATCTTTCACAAATTACCCGGATTGCTCTCCGGTGTGGGTTCATTGTTTCCGTTGAATCCATCACCATACCACGCTGTTGACGATATTTCGAGCAGTAGTTAAAGTGAATGACAGGAGGGTCTCAGTCCCTGGGCAAAACGTGGTCGGGTCTATCATTGTCCGGTCCGGATTCGTGCGCACGCATGATATCGAGAAACGCCTGGATATTCTCTTCCGGGGTGTTGACCGTGATCTCCGTCATGATACCGGGGGCGCCCCGGCGAATGTAGTCCGCGCATAATTCCCGGATGGCTGAGGGGGCCTTGTTTACCATATCACGGACAGTAAAGAGGTTGTAGGTGAAGAATATGTCCGGACATTCTTCCAGAATATCTTCGATGGTCACGTCGTAGTTGTTGCCCGGATCGTAGCTGTCGATCTTCAGCATGTTGAGATACTTGTGATGTCCGCGCTTCAGGGTTTCACAGTGCAGGCTGCGCCCCTCGACGCCGTACGCGTCGTAGAGTTGTTTCATATAGGGATAGCAGAATTCGCCATACATATCCGGCGAAATGAGACCGGCGTAATCGTCACCCATTCCACATGAGCATCGAGTGATTCCGAATTCTTTTTCCGAAAACGTCATGACATTCTCTTGCGCGTCCACGATTTTCTGTAGAAGGTCTTTGACAAGCCCAGGCTGCATTGCCACATCCATCATGATATCGGTCCCACGCAGAATGGTCGCGGTCGTGAACGGTCCCTGGAATGGAAACGCACCGAACGAAGCGGTGAACGCCGTCCCTTCCACAAGTCTGGTCATTCGCTCATGCTGTTCCAGAAGGAACCGATACCGTGGAAGATTCGGGATATCGTTCGGTTGAGGTGGGACCAGAGACCGTACGGCTTCGACCGCCGACAAAACACGTTTGTGGACGGCCCCCTGACTGTTTTGGTCGTCGTATTCGATCTCGGCGCCGAACAAGGTGGCATTCCAATAACTGGTCAAGCCGTTGCCCACATGCGCGCCGATGTCGTGGTCGAAGCGCTTCAGAAAATAATCACGCGCCCGCCGATGGGTTTCCAGCCGTACGTCGGGTACGTGATAATAATCGTACACGCTCGTGCCCGCTTTCTCGCAGAAAACTTCGGGCGGAATCGCCAGAGTCCATCGAAAATCGGTTTTCATCCTCGTCGCTCCTCTATGCGGTACGGGTGCTGTCAAACCTGACAGCAGGTTTTGTCATCAATTTTGGGTCCACTCTAAAAACTCAAGCTGGCCGTAATCCGAGGTTTCAGGTTTCGGGAATAAACTCTCAACCATCTACAGGACTGGTACTTATACCGTCTGAAACCTGACACCTGAACACTGAAACCTGCAACGTCTCCAGGCATATTCCGCGTTGTTTCCGCCAAAACCGTACTTTTTGAACCAAACTCAACCTTTGACCCTATCCGCCTATTTTGTCGACGTCGGGCGTTCGGTGCGACGCATCAGGGCGCATGCTTCGCGGGCCAGCGTTTCCCCAGTCGCCGCGCAGGCGATGTAGCCGGTTTCATAGCCTCCCTGCTCGAGCGCTTCACGGGTCGGCATGTAGAACGGATCTTCGCCGCAGGTGGCCGCCACCATCGTCCGCGCGGCGGTACCGGCTGCCTTGATTTGTTCTCCGAATGCCGTGAACGGTTCGCCGGGAATAAAGGCGGCGGAAAGACCGTTAACGGAAAGAGAGAACATGTTGACCGGACAACCGCCGTCAACAAGTTTCCGGGAGATAACGTACTTGCGCAACGCCGTTCGCGGGTCTTTATCGCTCTGCTTCCATTCGGCGACGGCCTTGTGCGCATTGGCCAGCGCCTGCTCGACATTCCCAGCTTCCGGCTTGACCGGTAACAACACGTCTCTTCCAGCGACCTGGAAGTGCTCGACCGGCTGCGTTTCAATAGCGCCAATCGTCTTGACGACTTCGCCCGCCAGAATCTGTCCCATGCGTTTGGCGTCAGCAATGCGGTCGTCGACATCGAAACGGTCACCGCGTACGTACTTGCCGGGATTTATGTCGCCGGTACAACCGTGCAAAAACAGAGCCGTCCCGCCGTACCAGGTCTCAATCATGTGCGACGCGAACCCGGGATAATCCGCGGAACAGACGCTCGGCGAATCGCCGCCGGCGGCGGACGGATGGCATGCATAGTTGTAGAGGGTCCCCAAAGGGACCCCTTCCATGCCCGAAAAAACCAGCACCCCGACTTCAGGATCGATGGGGCCGCGCGGTAAGGCGGGAAGCTCCACGGGAGGACGTGAACCGCGCCAGGCCATTTCGCCGGCGGCGGTCATTGGACGACGACACGACGCGATGCCCTCCTCGACCGCGCCCGAAGCATGGCCGACGCACGCCGGAACCATGCGCTGGACGGCCAGACAGATGGACGTCGCGATTCTGCGCGCGAGGCCCTGAATGTAATCCATGTCAAAAGCGACATCGTTAAGACCGAAAACGTCGTAGGCCGGTTCGTACTCGATAAAACTGTCGCTGTGCTGGTGCGTATTATGCAGAATGATGTGGTCGACGGGCACGGGGCTCATCTCGCGGACCAGATCCCGAATACGATCGTGATGGCATTTGTACAGGCATGCGACTTCCATGCTTGTGATTGTGGTGACCGAATCGCCGTCGGAAAGGGCAACGGTTCTGGCGTAAAGCGGCCAGCGAATGTCGGTAATGCGCGCCCGTTCGTCCGGCGCCGGCCATCGTCGTGTCGGCGAACCGATGTTGGGGGTTATGTCGACTTTGCTTGTTCCGGCCTGGAATGACATTCGAAAAGACTCCTCTCTCTGATGCCCTGAATCCGTGAATTGTCCGTAGTGCTATTGCGAACTGTCGTTTTTCCACACTTCTTGGTCTTGGTTCTTCGTTCCTGGTTCGTGGTTTTGAACTAAGCACGACGAACCACGAACGACTCGCGCGCAACTCATGTAACCGCATTTGTCCCTATTGCCGACCGGTTTGCCCCTTTAAGAGTACTATCACGAGCCCAATTCCCGCCAGGCCTCAATCATCGCAAGGCCGCATTGGATAGATTTGATCCGTTGGTCTCTGCTTTTCCCTCCCCCCACCGCGCCGCCCGTGGTTCGTAAGGTAAAGCCACCGCCGGGGGCGCCTTCGGCAATTGCGCGCTTGACCAGTTCGCGCACATCGCCGATTTTGAAACTGTCCATATAGAAGGCCTGTGAAACAATGTTGCCGCAGAGAAGCATGCGCTTGCCAACCTGCTGTTTCGCCCTGGCGAGGTTGTTATCGCCATACGGCGGTGGCTCGAGCGGTTCGACAGCATCGATTCCCATGTCCGCGAACAATTCCAGAAAATCGCCGGTATTGCCGTGAGAATGCGCATTATGCCGGCCGCCAATTGCGTGAATTGTTTCGTTGATTCGCTTGTCGAAGGGGAACACGAATTTATTGAACTGCTCTTTCCCGAGCCAGGGTGGTATAAGCATTTCCAGTGCCCAAGTCTTGAAAACGGGCGGATCGGCAAGGGCTTTACCTTGAAGGGCACGCAGACTGTCGCAAATCTGTTCCGTGCAGCATTGGAGAAACTCGAGAACAAGCTTCTCCTCGGTCATCAGCCATGCATAGACTTCGTTCATGTTGCTGTTACGCACCAGGGTCCCCAGTGGGTGGAACAATCCGGTCATCGGCACACCTCGAGTGCCGACATCCGCGCATCCCCGATTGTACTTCTCTACGTCGAAGGAGCGCCTCTGTCTGTCCGCCAGGGTGATTCGCTTTAAATCCTCCACCGTTTCAAAGAACCTCTTTTCCCAGTGAAAATCGTTCGGGTCCCCTTCGCCGTAAAGGTCTTCGTAGTCATGCTTGGTAATGGCGGTAAACTCGCCCGCCGCCGTAGAGTGGGTTTTGAGCATCCGCTTAAATCGTCCCGGCACGTCTTCGATAACGTCCTCCCGGTAAGTACTGTCCAGCCCCATAAATCCCCAGTCGAAGCCGGGCACGCCCATGAAGTTGTCCGCCTCATTTTCCTGAAACTCCAGGATCTTGTCGGCCCCGGGTATGCCTGCCGCCGATGGGGACAAGCGCATTTCGCAGGGGACCCTGTCCGGTTCCTCAAAGCGCCACGCCGTCAATAATCGTGTCTTGGAATCCATGGCCAGCCTTTCTTTCGACAGATCATAAGGATCAACAAACAACTAGTTTCAACTATAACCACAAGAACGATCTCGTTAAGTACAGGATAAGCGCATTATCTTGCACTATCGGCGCATCCGGAACTTTGCTTCAATAATCCGGTGCGGCATTCCGGAACTCGGAGGGCGAACATGATGTCTGCTTCCTGAACCACCTCGAGAAATATTGCGGACTGGAAAAACCATACTCCTCGGCGAGTTCCGCAAGGGTTTTACCCCCGCGCTTGATATCCATGCAAATCTTCCGCAAGCGATGCTGTTCCCAGAAAGCGTGAGGCGACAGGCCGTAAGCCGCTCGGAATGTCCGGTTCACCTGACTTCGACTGAGGCGGGCAAGGCCTTCGAGCGTTTTCATGTCGTAGGCCGTCGGGTTCAACGCGAGATAATTCGCCACCTTTTCGATGCGTTCGTCAGCAACCGAGGGTGTTGTACATATCAAATCGCGGGATGCATAATGCTCAATCACAATTTGGTACGCAAGGGACGACCGGCGCAACGACTCGCCGATACTGTCCTCCGACATCGAGTCAAGACGGCGCAACCGTTCTTCGCAATGATCGAAATAACTCGGACGGAAGCAATAGGGAAGCCGCAGAACGTCGCCGATATGCCGTCCGTCCCGCAGCCACAGCTGGTAATGGATATTCAGCATTTCGAAGCCGCCGCCAATGCTCATCGAAAACGGTACGCCACGCGGTATGGCGATCACGACACCCCGGACGAGATCGAAACGGTGTTCCAAATCGAGAACAATCTCGCCTTGGCCTCGAGTAATGTGCAGAAGATGGCAGTCATCGTTGATATTGGTTCTGTCCGAGTGCGTCGGATCGCGATGATAAACGTGACAGAAGCTTATGAATTGAAACGTGTGCTTATGGAGCATTCGCGGATGCATAGGGTTCCCTTAAACGTTTTTACACGCCTTCAAAAGGGCCAATCGCTGGTTGTCAAGGGGTTTACTGCATAAGCCTCATAACAATGTCTCCCGCTGTCATTCCACGGAGTGGGGTTCACAGCAGTTCCACGTCGTCTTCATACTCGGGCGGCGGATACACAAGCGCGTACGGGGAATCGGGTTTTACGGTCTGTCCCCACTGCCGCAGCACATCGAAGTAGGTCCAGTATCGCTGACTTTTTTTGGCTGCTTCCGACGGATCCCAATCTTGGTATAGACGCGTGAGCAGACGGTGACGAGTGTCTTCATGGTCGGAATCTTGGCCGAGGTCGTTAAGTTCCCCGGGATCGTTTTCGAGGTTGAAAAGCGAGGGCGGCAGATGCGCATCGTCGCCGTACACCCACAACTTCCACGGCCCCGAGCGAACCATGCGGCTGGCCAGAAACCCGCCCCGATGATCCACCAGTTCGCTTGTGGTCTCGTTGGGCCATTCGTCGTCGTGCCCGTCGGCCAGAATCCGGCACAGCGAGCGTCCCGCCACGGGATGCGGGAACCGCGTGTCCGTGAGGTCCGCGAACGTCGGGCCGATATCCATGAGATTGCACACCGCGTCGCTCACCGACCCTTGTGAAATCATGCCCGGCCAACGCGCGAGAAGCGGTATGCCGGCGCTGCCCTCGTAGTAGTTGCTCTTCCACCAGCAGCCGTGCTCGCCAGCCATTTCCCCATGATCCGAGGTGTAGATGACAATGGTATTGTCGGCCAGGCCGGTTTCTTCAAGCGTATCGAGCACCTGCCCGATCAACGAATCGATGTGCTCGCACAATCCATAGTAGGCGGCGCGCGCCACGCGGATGCGCTCGGCCGGCAACGGCGGGTCGAGGATGCCGCGCAGGTCGCGAAAGCGACGGACGGTTTCGGGCTGCGCCTCTTCCACGGAGGGGATATCCACTCGTTCGTAGTAGTAGTCGAACAGATCCCGTCTGGCCACGAATGGGCAGTGCGGCAACGTGTAACCGAGCACGGCGGCAAACGGACGCGGGCCGGGCGATTGCGCCTTTTCCTTCAGCCACTGGCGCGCGACCCGGGTGCGTTCCTCGTCCGACCATTGATAGTGCGTCTGTCCACGGCCGGCAACTTCCACGCATTCACGACACTGGCCGGAGGTACTGCTGGGGAACTTCGTCCACATCGGCCCGCCCTTGCGGGCCATGCCCACCGGACCCGCGCCTCCCTCGCCCACGGGACGTGACTCAAAACCGTGCAGCTGATCGGGACCGCAGAAGTGCATGCGCCCGAGCAGTGCGGTTTCGTAACCGGCAATCGACAAGAGGGTGGGCCAGGTCGGGATACCGGAGTGCAGGATATGGTTGTTGTTCCATACCTCGTTTTGCGACGGTGTTTGCGACGTCATGAAGCTCATCCGGCTGGGCACGCAGAGCGGCGACGGACAATATGCATCTGTAAAGCGCATGCCCTGCGCGGCCAACCGGTCAAGGTTGGGAGTACGAACGAGGTCATTGCCGTAGCACCCCAGGAAATGCTTGCTGTGCTGGTCAGTCATGATCAGCAATATGTTCGGACGGTCTGCGCTGTACGGCATAATAAGTGACCTTTTCCTGCTTCGATGTTCGGCTCATGTTTGTCCCCGTTGGGGACCGGTTGATTTGATTACCTGTTTTCCAATCCAAGGCCCCTCACCCCATCCTGTCCGGTCGCCAACGGCGACCAACATGTAAACCCGCCCGCGACCGCACTGTATGCATACCCCCCACTTTCACACGGCTCACACGGTCAACAATACAATGGCGGCAATGGCAACCGCCAGAGCGGCACGACCCCAAAAACTGAGACGGTGACCAAACACAACATCCCCCCCCAGCTGAACAAGTATCATCACGGTGGCCGCGGTGACGGGAAACACGATGACACCGGGCAGGTCGCGTAACGCCCAGGGGCGTAATCCCGATCCCAACAATCCACAGATGCCCGCAAGACCGCCAAACACCAATTCACCGCGCCCCAATTTTGGACGACGAATTCCCCACACCGCCAACGCGAGTACCATCGCCGTAATGAACACCGTTGCAATGAAGACTCCGCGCGCGGACTCTTCCTGCAACGCCCCTGAAGCGCGAAGTGTGATTTCCCAGGCGCCCTGCGCGAAAAAGGCCGTTGCAAGCCATGCGATCCAGGCACGGCTCGCTGACTGTGATCGATCGCCGGGGTGCGGGCGTAAGCGGTCCAGGCCCAGCAGAACGGCAGCGGCAACGGTCAAGGCCAGCCCAGCCATGCGCAGCAGCAGCAAGGAGCT
>JAIPIM010000145.1 GCA_021734725.1 Minisyncoccota bacterium
TGCACGCGCCTTCATAGGGGGCCTTCTGGATCTGTTATGGAAAATGTCACACCGGATCCCGGAGGCCTTTTTTTCTTGCCGTTCTCTATGTAAAACCGTTTGGCTTGGTTCTTGCAGCCCCGGAGAACCGCATGACAACAACTCCGGTGCACAAGTAACGCGGGTCTCCAGACCTGCCAATGCGCAGGGGTCCGGAAAGCGCCGCGGCCTCTCCTTGTCAGCCGCTGGCGCGTACGATCAGGCGTGGCACGACCGTACAAACCCGGTTGCTCGGCGCAGTCTGTTCACCCGCAATCAGGCGGAGCATGAGCTGCAACAGCTTTTCCGCATACATCTCGTGGCACTGATCGACAGTCGTCAGATTGGGCTCGATCACCGTGCCCAACTCCAGGTTGTCGTAGCCGATGACCGCCATGTCTTCAGGTATTCGCAATCCCTCGGCCTTCAGGCGTTGAATGAAGCGGACGGCCCAAATATCGTTCGATGCGATGATTGCGTCCGCCTGAACTTCGCCCATGAAATATCTGACCGCTCGTCGAATAGTCTCGTCCGTTGGCCGGGCTGACCTTGAATGCGCCGCCCAAACAAGACTGTCGTCGACTTGCAAAGTTCGTGCCACAAACTCGGATTGATAGCCTTCCGCACGTAAATCCATGAGCTCATCGTCCATGTTCCACAATTCCATCCCAATGCGCAGCCGCCCCTGATCAAGAAGATGTGCCACGGATTGGCGGATTGCGCCCACTGTGTCAACTCGGATACAATGCCCCGCGGGCTGAATCGGGGCGCCATGAAAGACAACGTTTGTCCAGTTCTCGAAAAGCGGCGCCAGTTGCGGCCGCACTTTTCGATTCACGTCAAACAGACAAACCAAACCCTCAACGCCGTAACTGGCCATCTCCGCCAAGTGTTTAGCCAAGGCGTTGGAACTATGCCGAATTTGGGCAATCAGCAGCCGGTAACCGTGACACGCGGCTTCGTCCTCAATCGCTGACAACCGGTCGAACATGACCGGTGTATTGACCGTATCGAGCAAAACCCCTATCAAGCCGCTCTTGGCGCATCGCAACTGCTGTGCCGCCCGGTTCGGCCGATAATTCACTTCGTCCGCAATCTTTTGCACCAGTTCCCGAGTTTTTTCCGATACACGTACATGTTCTCCACCGGTCCCGAGAAGAACTTTAGCGGCTGTCGTGCGCGAAACACCTGCCTGCCGGGCGACGTCCGAGAGCGTGATACTTCGAGTGACATGTTTTGCCGTCATGCGTCCACTATAGCACAGTTTTGATGTCACGAAACATCATTTCGGCTTGACACCCTTTTTTCAGCATTTAAACTTACCTATGATGTTTCGTGACATTAACCCTTGACAAGGATAACAGAGCATGGCGGAATACAGCAGAATCCCCGTCGAAGTACCACACGTCAACACACGCCATCGGACCATCAAAACGAAGCTTCCAGTACCGGAATCGTTGCCGATTTTCGAGGAGCTCGAAAAATCGGAACCCCGCTCCATGCAGGGACAGCCCCCCGTGGTCTGGGATCGCGCCGTCGATTGTACGGTCATGGATCGCTGGGGCAACCGCTGGATCGACTGGTCATCCGGGGTGCTCATTACCAATTGCGGGCATGGGCGCAAGGAAATCCGGAACGCACTCCGGAAATGCCTGGATCATGAACTGCTGGCCACCTACGTGTTTGCCCATGAAGGGCGCGCGGAACTGGCCCGGCGACTGCGGGAGAAAGCGCCCGACCCGGAGAACTATACTGTTTTCCCCCTCAGCACCGGCAGCGAAGCTACGGAAAACTGCATAAAACTGGCCAAGACCTACGCGGTCGAAAAGTACGGACCAAACCGGCGTGTCATGATTACGTTTAACAATGCGTTCCATGGACGTACCCTGGGCGCTCAACTCGCCGGCGGTAACCCGCGCCAGAAAAACTGGATTACCTGCGCTTGCCCGGACTTTGCCCAAGTTCCTTTCCCGGACGGGTATAAGAACGAAAATACGTCGTTCGATCTGTTTCTCAATACGCTGAAGGAAAAGGGGGTGTCCCCCGATCAAATTGCTGGCGTTATGAGCGAATCCTATCAGGGGGTCGGCCCGGATTTCATGCCGGTCGAATACGCTCAAAAACTGGAAGCATTCTGCCGCGAGCACGATATCGTCCTGATTATGGACGAAGTTCAGGCTGGCTTCGGTCGCACCGGTAAGTACTGGTGCTTCGATCACTACGGTATCCGACCGGATCTCATCGCCTGTGGCAAAGGCATCAGTTCGTCCCTGCCCATCGCGGCGGTCATCGGTCGCAGTGATATCATGTCGCTGTACCCACCGGGGTCGATGACTTCAACCCATTCCGGTTCTCCGCTGCCGGTCGCGGCTGCTATCGAAAACCTCAAAGTGATCGATGCCGAACACCTGGTCGAGCACGCGGCGGAAATGGGCGACGTTCTGATCCCGGAACTGCATCGCATCCGCGCAAAATACCCGCATGTCCTCGGTTGCGTGACGGGGAAGGGGCTGGTCGCCGGAATCCAGGTAGTCAAGCCGGGCACGAAGGAACCAAACCCCGAATTGACAGTAGCCATTAACGTCACATGCTTTCACAAGGGGCTCCTCATGTTTGCGCCCGTCGGCATCGCCGGCGAATGCCTGAAGATCGCGCCGCCATTGACAATGTCACGCGAGATTCTTGAAGAGTCCATTCAGGTTTTTGAAGAAGCCATTGGCGAAGTCCTGGGTAAGGAAAGGTGAGATCCGCTGACCGATCCGACCGGTCGCGTTGACATGTGGAAATCAGAACTAAAGGCAAGTGAACGATGAACCAATTGAAACTCGGTGTCGTGGGAACCGGCTCGGTCGTCCGCGAAATCTATCAACACCTCTATTATCGCAGCGATTTTTCACCCTTGGTGAGCGTGGAGGCAATCTGCGATGTGAACGAGTCAAATCTCAATGAATTCGGTGACGCCAACAGTATCCCGCGGGAACGCCGGTTCAACGATTTTAATGCAATGTACGACGCCGTCGAACTCGATGCCGTCCACATCAACACCCCGGACAGCTTTCACAAGCAACCCGTACTGGCCGCGCTTGAGCACGATCTTGACATCCTGTTACCCAAGCCGTTGGCAGACCGCATTGAAGACGCGCAGGACATGATGACCGCACTCGAGAAGAGCAGACGTTTCATGGGAGTCGACTTCCATAAACGCGAAGATCCACGGTTGAAGGAAGCTCGCGCGCGTTGTGCCGAGGGTGTGTACGGCAGTATCCAGACTTCGGTGTGGTATATGCTCGACAAACTGATGGTTGCCGATCCAAACCATGTCCCGCGCTTTTTCGCGACAGATGACTTCGCGGTTAAAAACACGCCGGTTTCTTTTCTCACCGTTCATATGGCGGATGCGTTCATGTTCGTCACCGGGCTGAAGCCGGTCGAAGTGCGCGCCACGGGCTACAAACAAAAGCTGCCCAGCCTGTCTCCTGTTCCGGTTGACGGTTACGACCTGGTCGACACGGAAGTGTTCTTCGAGAACGGTGCCAACGTTCATTTTATCACCGGCTGGGCTCTGCCCAACACGGCACACGCCAACACAGTTCAGTCGGCACGCATCATTGGCTCCGAGGGGGTGCTTGACCTCAACCTGGATCGCCCCGGCTATCACGAAATCCTGGCGGACGGTATTTTCGAACGCAACCCGCTGTTCCGCAACTTCGAAAGCCATGGCCACGTCAGCGGCTACGGAATGACCAGCCCCGGGCGCATTATCCAGAACATCCAGCGTTTCCGTAATGGTGAAATGAGTGACGAACAGAAGGCCGAACTTATGTCGCCAATCGCACTCGGCTTCTATACCACCGTAGTCTGCGAAGCTGCTCATAAGTCACTGGAAAACGGTGAGGAAACCGCTCAGGGCGTGTTGCGCGGAACTGCAATTCAGGTCGAGAAGTTGTTGACATAGACGGCATCGGTTTTACAACGCTCTTTGAGCTTTCGAGTCGTTGTGGTGAATAATGCAGGTTAAATCCCTATTATGTCTACAATACCAGAAAAAATCCATGCCCGTGTCAGTGATCCAGGCTTTCGGGAATCGGTGACCGAATTTCTGACCGCGCTCTGCGCTGTCGACACCACCCCATCAGCCGATGTCGAACAAATGCGTCAGCAGGAATCCCGGGCCTTTGACTTGATCGAGGAATTCCTCAACGAGGCCCCCCTTGATGAGGAATTTGCGGTAATCACGACTGAACGTCGTCCCATCGACCCGGCGATAGCCCAGAACCCCGCATTCTCCAAACTGCACTTCACTAAGACCGAGGAAAGTCCCGCCGGTCTGTCGCCTGAGGAAGTCTACGCCAAACGGACCAACCTCCTGGCCTTTCTCGACGGTGCGCCCGATCCGGACGGATGCGACACGGCGATCAATGCGCACATCGATGTTATTGCGCCGTTCATCCCTCCACGTCGCGATGGCGAGACCCTGTATGGACGCGGCACGGTAGACGATAAGGGGAACGTCGCAGCCATCTGCGCGGCGTTACGCGTCATTCAGGAAATGGCCGCCGTCGGCGACATCGAACTGAAGAATAAAATCACCGCCATGTTTCCGGTTGAAGAGGAGACGGGAGGGAACGGTTCACTTGCCCTCGCCATGGATCGCGAGCTCCGCAAGCGCTACGATTCGATCCTCATCCTTGAATGCGCCGGCGGCAATATCTTTCCGGGCAATCGTGGCGCCGTCTGGTTCAAATGCGGATTTCGCATGTCTCAGGCGGAAGAGGGAATGCACGTGTCACTATTGTACGCCGCCGCCGAGGCCATTCTTGCGATGAGTGAAGAAGGCGCCAAGATCAAGGCGGAGTCGGACCATCCGCTGTTCCCCCATCGTCCTGTACAGACGTGCAACGGCATCCTCGGACCTTACGGCGAACACCCCTCTCGCATAAATGGCTACATCAAAGCAAGATTGCAACCCGTCCCAACCGATCTCGACGCGGAACAGAGACGCGAAACCAACACACCCGCCGACCTTGCGCCGGATCGCACGACTGGCGAGAACGCCCCCACCGACCTTGCGTCGGATCGCACGACTGGCGAGAACGCCCCCACCGACCTTGCGTCGGATCGCACGAGTGGCGAGAACGCCCCCACCGACCTTGCGCCGGATCGCACGACTGGCGAGAACGCCCCCACCGACCTTGCGCCGGTGGAGCGAAAGATCAATTCTGCCGATCATCCAACACATCCGACCCAATCCCCCCCACCACCAACACAAGACCGAGCGGAGAAAATCCGCGAAACCCTCGACCACGCTCTAACCAACTACATCGCCGCGCGCGGTGATAAAACCAAGGTCGCCGACCCCGACACCGGCAAGCCCAAAGTCGAACGCCACTACGATCTCACCGAGCACGAGAACGGCGCCTTCACCCTGGAAGTCTACGGCTCCACCGGGCACATGGGGGCGATCCTCGAGCACGACGATGCCATCCTCAAGTGGGCGTACTTTGCCCACGCGCTCGACATGTCTGACCTGGACGTTAACATCGCATTTGAAGACTTCGATACAACCAGCAATCTTGTGCTTGAAGGCGGGCAGGGATTCCTGCCAACTCATCCCATCGCACACATCCAGGAACGCATGCGCGAAGCGTGCATGCGCGGAGTTCGAGCGTACCTGGAACGGCACCGGCTGGCCCATGATGTCATCGCTGTGGAGGTCAGTTACGACAAACTGCACAACGATGCATTTGCCGGCGATTCACAGTCGCCCACCATGGAGAGCGCACGTCGCGCCGGGACTCAAGCCGGCACGGTCGCACCCGACACCCCCGTCCGCGGTTGGGATGTCTCGTGCGATGCCCGACTGTTCGCCACCGAATACCCGGAGATCCCCGTCATCACCTCCGGCGTGGGCACACTCAGCGCCGCCCACTCGAATAACGAACACCTCAAGCTTCCCGAACTCTGGCCGACAATCGAATTCGTCACTCGCTTCCTCCTGCTGGAAACGGGCTCGGAGCAATCGTAAAAAGTCGCGTTATACGATACGAGCCTTTTGGATACTCACGGCGACGGAGCGGAGCCCGAGTGTAGATTGGCGGAGAGGGAGGGATTCGAACCCTCGGTACCCGATTAAGGTACGCAGGTTTAGCAAACCTGTGCTTTCGACCACTCAGCCACCTCTCCGCGAGACGTGTGTAGGTCGATAAGAAGACGCAATGGTTTAGGGCGAATACCATAGCCCTGAGGCGGCGTCCGGTCAATGCGTGACGCGAAAAAATGTCGGGGTGAATCAGCGAATTCCGGTTGAGAGGTGGTTCAAGCTCAGCGGGCGGGTTATGGTATAGGTCTGTTTGTGGTGCTATTCCCAGCGCAAAATGCGCTTGGGCGAACGCTAAATGGAGGATGTGGTTATGGGTAACGGACACTACAGAAGCGCCAAAACGACGCATGGACGCCGAATGGCCGGCGCACGCGCACTGTGGCGCGCAACTGGCATGACGGATGAAGATTTTGAACGGCCGATCGTGGCCATCGCCAATTCGTTTACGCAATTCGTCCCCGGCCATGTGCACTTGCATGAGTATGGCCAGATGATGCGCGACATGATCCGCGAGGCCGGCGGTGTGGGCGTTGAGTTTAACACCATCGCGATCGACGACGGAATCGCCATGGGGCACGAAGGGATGCTGTATTCTCTGCCGAGCCGCGAACTTATCGCCGACAGCGTGGAATACATGGTGAACGCGCATGTGGCGGACGCCCTGATCTGTATCTCAAGCTGCGACAAGATTACGCCCGGTATGATGATGGCGGCCATGCGGTTGAACATTCCCGCGATCGTGGTCACCGGAGGCCCCATGGGGGCGGGGCACGCAAAGACGTCAAAGGGAACAAAAGCCCTGGATCTCGTGGACGCTATGGTGATGGCCGCAGACGCCGAGGTCTCGGACGAGGATTTGCTCGAGATCGAGAAACACGCGTGCCCAACCTGCGGGTCGTGCTCGGGAATGTTTACCGCCAACAGCATGAATTGCCTGGCGGAAGCGCTTGGGATGGCGCTGCCGGGCAACGGGACCCTTCTCGCAACGCATACACTGCGCAAGAAATTATTTGAGAAGGCCGCCACACGCATCGTCGAAATGTGCGACGCTTATTACAAGAACGGCGACGAATCGGTATTACCCCGGAGTATTGCCACCCGGAAGGCGTTCGAGAATGCCATGGCCTTGGATATTGCCATGGGCGGATCGACAAACACCGTCCTCCATATCCTGGCGGTCGCGCGCTCGGCGGGTGTCGACTTCACGATGACCGATATCGATGGACTTTCCCGCAAAACACCCTGTATCTGCAAGGTCGCGCCAAGTTCTTCGTATCACGTTGAGGATGTAAGCCGCGCCGGCGGTATCCCCGCGATCATGGGCGAGTTGAAACGCCAGGGGTTGATTGACGGCAGCGTTTTCACGGTTTCCGGAGACACCATGGACCGGCAACTGCTGGAAAACGATATCCGCGGGGACGATTCCGCGATAACCGACGAAGCGCGTCAGCGCGCCCTGGCGGCACCCGGCGGCGTTTACAATATCAAGGGATTTTCGCAATCAAACATGTACGACGAACCGGACACGGATGCGGAAAACGGGGTGATTCGAGACGCAGAGCACGCCTACAGTAGGGATGGCGGTTTGTGCATCTTGTACGGTAATATTGCGGAAGAAGGCTGTATCGTGAAAACGGCTGGCGTTGACGCGACTATCATGACGTTCGAGGGGACCGCGCGCATGTGCGACTCGCAGGAACAGGCAATCGATCTGATCCTCAGCGATGACTTTAGGGAAGGCGATATCGTGGTCATCCGATACGAAGGCCCGAAGGGGGGGCCTGGTATGCAGGAAATGCTGTATCCGACGTCGTACCTGAAATCACGCCATCTCGACAAAGCATGTGCCCTGATTACGGACGGTCGGTTCAGCGGAGGCACGTCGGGATTGTCCATTGGGCATGTGTCTCCGGAAGCAGCCGCCGGAGGAGCGATTGCATTGCTGCGGGACGGCGATCTCATCCAAATCGATATCCCAAACCGCACCATTAATGCGGTGCTTTCGAATGACGAGTTGGCCGCGCGTCGCAGTGACATGGAAGCCCGGCCCGATGCATACACGCCGAAGCGGGAACGAACAGTGTCCGAAGCCTTGCAGGCTTACGGGGTGTTCGCCACTTCCGCGGCGCATGGCGCCATCCGCGATATCCGGCAACTCACGGAACGCTGATGATTGAGCATAATGACAATTGCATAACGGTTGGGCATGACACCCTGGGATGGACAGCACATCACGATGCCGGGAGTTTCGGTGGTCGGTTCAGCATGGAACTGGCGAATGATCGACTCTGCGAGGACGGCGGTTTTTACGTGGACGACATGACTGTGGCGCACGCCGTGGTCGACCATGCAAACGCGTACCGCAAAAGCGGCACGGCGGTGGTCGAGAGCAGGGCGCATCTGCCGTTTGGGAATGGCGTGGAACTGGCCCAGGCCTGCCGGTACGCGGCCAACCACGTCAGCGTTACTCTTGACATTCAGTGGCGCCGGGGGGTCTCGGTGAATAGGCATCTTGGCGTGAACGCGATGTGGCTGCCGGGGCGATGGAGCCGCTATTACTGTCTGCCGCCCGCCGTGCAATGGGCCGACGGTATAGAGCCGGCGTGGCACGAACTTCCTGAGGTGAACGAGGGGGAAACCATGGCGGGGCATTGGCACCGGCCCCCGCTCTGCCTGGTGTTCGAACGCCCGGACGGTAAGTGCTTGGAAATCGGGACCGGAAGTGACCTGTGGCGCTGGGAGCAATGCCTGGGGGCGGGACCGGATAAGGGCAGTTACAAAATCCAGGTGCAGCCGGATGGAATACGCTTGATTTGGGAACCCTTGATGTGCTGTGAACCGTACGATCCGCCACCACGGCAGTACCGCATGAAATGGTATATGGCCTGGGACAACGGAGAGGCTCCCCGTCCGCCAGCGCCCGCGGGGAAATCTCGGACGGTTGAAATGGGTGCGGATCGCAAACTGAAAATTCCGGAGCAAGGGGAGGCCGGACAGTACTGGGTGCTCGATATGACACGACTGCAGTGGCCGGAAACCGCGTACCGCACCGGTTCGGCCCCCGCTTACATACGGGGTGAACGTTCCTCCCTGCCGTGTGCTGAGGGTAACGCCACACGTAAACTTTTAAAACGGGTGGTTCGTCAGCTGGCCGACCGTGCGGAACCCGGTATTCTCGAATGGCGCGGCCTGACGCTCGGGCCGTGCTGGGATTCATCTCACGTGAATCGCAAGAATCGCGATGGCACCGTGCATTGGGATATCAGTACAATGCTTGAGTTTGGGACTTGGGCCCGACGCCAGCTTGGACCTGCATGGGATATTCGAGTGGCGAACGACTTGGCCAATGTGCTGCCTTCGCTTGCCGGACTGTTTCAGCCCACGGCGTTTTAATCGCGGCAAAGGCTCAAAGAGCGCTGTGGCCGATACTTATTATCCGATCCCACAGTAGACGAGGATGAGTATGACCAAACCAGTGATCATTGTGACGGAGCCTGAGTATCGGAAAGCAACGCTTGTCTGGCCGACGGTCAGCGACTTCACGATTGTCGCCTGCAGTCCCGACGAAAAGACGTTGGCCAATAGTATCATTGAGCACAACGCAATCGGCTGTATCATTGGCCCGGAGCCGTATAAGGGACCC
>JAIPIM010000146.1 GCA_021734725.1 Minisyncoccota bacterium
CGCGCTCAATCCGCCGGCCCTGAGCGAATATCCCGTGTCTGACACTGCAACATTGGAGGTGAGACATAGCTGCACGTTCTCCCTCACATCTCGAGCCGTACGAGCCGGACGGCATGCGGGGGGATTGAGGTGGTGATTTCACGGCCGTCCAAGGTGGTCGGATCGGCGGGATCGGCCTCAAGATTGCGGTCTGCATCAATGACGAGACTCGACAGGGATGCCGGGTCCGTCGCCAGTCCGCGCAGCGAAATCCGCGGATGCCAGGGCGTTCCGCCGCAATTGGTCAACAACACCTGCACGACATCGCCGGCCGCGGATATCCCGGCCAGTACGGTATGCCCGCTTTCGAGGTCGGCGCCGGATACTGGACAGCGGTTGGGCGTGTCGTTCAACATCATCTTGAAAGCTCGGAACGCGTAGAAGGGCTTGAACGGCCGCCCCCAGTCGTCAAAGATGCCATAGCCCCGCCGGGCGGCGGTGTAGAAGTTGGTCATGTCCACGGGTTCATCCTGAAGGACGGACAGGCTGGCAGCGATCACGGCGCTGCCAAGTGGGCCTCGTTTTTCCGCCACATAGGCTTCCGCAACCTCCGGCACTTGAAACCCCCATTGCAGGGGTGCCAGATTCCATTCGTTCAGGTGACTTTCCGTGGCGGTGAACCCGTGTGCGTCAAGGGTCTGCCGGACCTCGCGCGCCGCACCCGCCAACACGCCCAGCGCGCCCCGAAGCGACCGTGCGATTCCAGCGTCTTCCTGACCCTCGGCGCCCGCCTTTACCTGATCGCCCGCGTTTCCGGTGTCTCCGGGGTAGGCATGCCAGGAAAGAAAATCCAGCGGTGCCTCGGCCTTTTTCACGTGGGGGAGGAATGCCTCCAGCTTTTGCCGTGCCCAATGCATCATGCCGCCGTTAAGCGCCGGGCCGCCAATCATCAATTCGGGGAACAAGGCTTTGAGCCGGGTTGCGACCCGGATGTAAAAGGCGGTGAATTCCTCGAAGGTCCCGTTCCATTGTCCCGGGCCGTTGTCGGGTTCGTTCCAGATCTCCCAATAGCGGATGCCGTAATGGAAGCCGTTGCCCCAGCCCTCGTTGTAATGCCGGATGATATTGGCACAGACCTCGGTCCATTTGTCGACGTCATTGGGGGGATCGACATCGAAGTTCAATTCCGCCCGCTCGATCTGGACCCCCAGACGATACACGATCCCGCAACCGCATTCGATGATGGACCGGATGTAAACATCCGTTCGGCGGAAGTCGTAATTGCGTGGATCGCCGGGATCCAGGTGGAAAAGCGGGAAGATGCAGGGCACATCCACGGATTGGCGCCATTCGCTCGGGATGTCGTGCAGGCGAACGGTTGGGAACGCAATCTCGGAAAAGTACTTGGAGTGGTCGTTGTAGTTTACGCCGTTCCCGACCAACGGCCCCTTGTTGACCCCATGAATGGCCCGTACCGGACCGATGGAGGCGGAACAATCGATGATTATGGATGGCGCGAATTTTGGTGCTGTCACGATGCTTTCTCCTTTTTCTAAGTAAACGGTTGTTTTGGCGATAATGTGTTTGAGCTTTCGAATCGTGTCAATCATGTGAGTTCATTGGACGCCATACGAAAAGGTCTCGCGCTTATGTGGGGAACACCGGTGGTCTCGGAACATGAAGAGGACCATAATGACAAGTCCTACCTGCGCCGCGGCGGTCACGAGGAACGGTATCCGCAATCCCGCCTGCATGGCCAGGGTGCCGCCGATGGTCGGTCCGAAGGCGGTGCCGAGCATGCTCAGCGCCGTAGCCAGTCCATACGCCTTGCCGATGGAGCGACGGTCTACGACCTCGTGAATCATGGCATTGGCAGCGGGCAGCATGCCGGCCATGGAAAACCCGAACAGGATGCGCGCACAGAATAAACTCGGTAAATTCCGGGCAAAATAGTGGCCGACCGATGCCAGGCAGGCAGCGATGCAACAGCCAACCAGAACGCGTCGACGCCCAAGCCGGTCTCCCGCATGCCCCAGCAGTGCCGCCGATACCGCGGCCGCAATGGCGGCAGCCCCGATGACCGATCCCGTGATGCTGTTGAGATTGCGCAGCGAGCCGAGAATGTCTTCCACGATCAGCGGAAACGAGGGATTGGCAATGCTGTTGCTCAAGCGCACACTGAACAGAATGAGGACACTGACGAGAAAACCGGGCAACAGAAAAATCTTGCGAAAGCCTGGAGTGTTGACCGACTCGTTTTCGTCAGGCGGGGTGAACGATTCTGCGGTTCCAAACAGGACCAATACCCCGCCCAGCAGTGTCAGCAGCGCACCGATTCGGAAACTGACACGGTAACCGAACATATCGGCCGCCATGCCGCCGATTAGGGGGCCGACCGCATTTCCGATAAAGACCGCGGCCTGCATCATGCCCAGCGCCAACCCGCTGCGGTGCAGAGGGGTGACGCTGGCCACCAAGGCAATGCTTGCGGCCAGTGTTCCGCTGAAGATTCCCTGGACGACCCGGAAAAGGATCATCTGCGGAACCGTTTGAGCAAACGACATCAGCAAAACCGCAATCGCCGCGCCGAACATTGCGCGGCAGACCATGGCTTTGCGGCCGACACGGTCGGCTAGAATCCCCCATACAGGCGCGAAAACGGCGTACGCAACCGCTCCCGACCCCAGCACGATGCCCGCCCAAAAGGCTTGCGCGCCACTCTCGCTGACACCTAACTCGCCGACGAAGAACGGCAGGAACGGGGTCGCAAACGATATTCCCACAATCCCGAGAAATTGCGCGAAAAACGCAAAAATGAATGTTCGTTTCCAGCTCATTCGACAGCAGTGAAATCACGGCGCTTCTTGAGTCTGCCGTATCGGTTTTCACCGATCAGCCAGATCTGCCAATCACCCGGTTCCCAGACGATCTCCGCCGGAATCGCAACGGTTCCGTTTCGCCTGTCTTCCTCGCTCACAAACACGTTGTAGTGGGCGTAGCTGTTGACGCCGCTGTTCAGGTACGCGATGATCACGTCCATGTTGGCCGAGTTGAAACTGATTTCAAACGGCTGTCCGAGACGCGCCCCTTTGGCGGGCATTCCAAAGTCGAGATCGCACACGCAGAACTCGCACGCTTGACTCAGGGAGCCGTCCTTCATTACGCAATGCGCGGTGTAATCGCCGCAGACTGAGAACGAGCGCTTGATGACGCCCGGCCCGTCCAGGCCGATTTGCTCGACGACTGCGTCGCCGCGCTTGATGACAAGGGTCTTGACACCCTGACCATCTCGGTCCATGACGTTGAATTCGACGGGCTGGTGCTTGTGATAGGGAACCCAGTCGCCTCGGTCGAGCAGCAGCACGCGATTGATCGTCGGCGTGGCCGAATCTTCCTCGTAGTTAGGGAACAGGAATGATTCGGCCCTGTTGTCTCCGCGCCAGGTATTGAGATCGGTGATCCTGTACAGCTCCTTGTCGCGCACGGCAAGATGCGCGTTGAATTCCGCGGCACTTCGGATCGTGGTCTTGGTCGTGGGCGGGGAGCTCTCATCGATCCGGACGTGCATTACGGTGCCGTCGGGTGCCCTGGTGATACCCGTGATAATTTCCACGTGGGAACCGCCCGAGGGCGGAGCGGGGGGTGTGAAAATGATGTCGCCCACTTCGGCGGTCCGAGCCGACGGCGGGCTTACCAGTCTGATACCCGCGCGATAATCTGGCCCGTACAGACGGCTCACGTACCAGATGCCGCACTGCAACGCGTAGCTGGTGTACGATGAGCACACCTTTCCGTAGTAGGCTGCCGCGTTCGCTAGCTCTCCCGCCAGGTCCTCGGTGTACAGCACGCTCAACGGATTTTCGACAGCGGCCAGAAACGTTTTCAAAAAGATATCAAACCCAATATACCTGCCTACGGACTTAACACTCGAATACGGAACGCCCGTATACGCCGTCCCTTTCTCGAAATACTTCCCGTTCCGATTCGGCATGGTACCGGCAACGGGCGTCCATGTCACTTCCGACATAATCCGCGCATACTCGACAGCTTTGTATCGCCACGCGGTCGACGTAGGTTTTTCCATTTTGGGTTTCCCTCGTTGAACCATTCCGCGCTCAATTTGTCGATCAGCATAAGGCGGGCTAATGTATAAATCAAATGAATAAGACTTATAATAAACAGAAGGAAGACTTATGGTAACAGTTACCCAACTCGCCTGTTTCCGGTGTCTGGTCGAAGAAAAGAGTGTTACCGAGGCAGCTCAGCGACTATGCGTGACACAGCCCGCGGTCAGTCAACAACTCCGGCTTCTTACTGAAACCTTGGGCTGTCGACTGTTTCATCGCAGAGGGCGTGAGTTCCAATTAACTCAGGAGGGGCAATTTGTCTATGAAAAGGCAAAGGGGATCCTGTTCCAGTTGGACGGGCTCGAGGATGAACTTAGGTCGCGCGGTCGAGACGTTGTCGGAAAGGTCCGGATCGGCAGTGGACAGGTTGCCGCGAAGACGGTCGTAGCGGATGCCGTGCATGACATGTCGGTTGAGTATCCCGATGTATCATTCTCCCTGTGCGAGACGAATTCAGTCAACCTCCCGGAATTGATTTTGAGTTCCCGGATTGACTTGGGAGTCGGCATCCTTGCCGAGAACAGAAGAGGATTGCGAACAGAAAGATTGCTTACGGGACGCCTGTTGCTGGTCTGCTCGCGACAGAGCAAGCTCAGTTCCAGGAAGTCAATGTCCCGTTCCGAACTTAAGGCACTTAATTTGATTCGGCACAGCAGAGAGGATATGGCTCGCGGAATCGCGTACGAATTATATGGAGAGGATGAGATGGGGAGTAAATTCCAACTGGAAGCCATGAACACGGAGACAATCATGTCCTATGTTCAACGCGATTTGGGAGTGGCGCTGGCAAGCAGTTATACCATCGAATGGCTGAGGCCATCTGGCATTGCAACTGTTGAGCTTGCGGAAGAGACGGACATCCCGTGGGGTGTTATGAGCGATGCGTCCCTGCCTATGGCGAAGGCTGCCAAGGTCTTCGTTAACAAACTGAGGCAGATGTTTGCCACTCCCGCCGCAGCAGAAGCAATCGCCCCAAGGCGATCAGGGGCGGCGAGGCAGGGTCGGGGACAGTAGGAGCGGCGGGTCAGTCCTGCGCATAGGCATCAAAGGGTTTCCTCAATAGCGTCTATGCGTTGCCGCAGGCCCGAATCCTCGGCCGCGCGCGCGGGCACTCGTTGCCGGGCAGCAGCGATGGCACTCACCGTGACGGGGCCAAGTTCCAGTCCGAGCTCGGACAGCGAATAGCGACCGCGGCAATGTGTTGCAGCCAGGTACAGAAGTACTTGTCGCGCCTCACAGCCACGGTTGTAGCGCCGCAGCAACTCGGCTTGTTCACAGCCGGATGCTCGACGGGCACAGCCCGACCATAGCAATCCGCTTCGCAAATGCCAATGCGTAGGACTTATACCTTTCCTGTAACGCTTCTGGATGAGTCGAGCTGAGCCGATAGGCAAAAGCTCGGCTCGACTCATCCAGGGCGGTGCAGGATGGAGGGGGTCTGACCCGCCGCTCCGTTGCCGTCAAGGGATACGTAAAGAGCAATACTCATGTTGTCTTTCTACACGGTTCTTCTTTCGCCAGCACGACGCGGGACAGTCGGAACGCGACGTGGTCCCCGGCATACGGTTCGCAGCGGGCCAGCATCCATATACCGTAGCGACCCGGCGGAAGCGACGGTGAGATGAAGTTGCGGATCGGCCGGAAGATAAGCGGATAACCGCTGCCCGGCGCCTGCCCGCATTCCCCGAAACCGAGATATTCCGCGCCCCCCATCCGGAATTCCCGTTCGCCGAGAAAATGCCAAGCGTATGCAGCGCCGACCGCAGGCGCCAGCGGTTCGCGCGTTTCAACGGCTTGATACCATACGGGACAAGCGCACTGCCGGCCACAAACGATCAGCGCGCATCCCGCATCTGCTTGCGCGTCCTCTTCAAGCGTTGCGGGCGGCTGGCAGACATAGCCCTTGTAGCCCGCCGGGAAGTCCAGAATTCGGTCTGCGGAAAGCCTCTTCAGATTATCCGGCAAAGGCCCCCGCCGGTATATATGCTTGCGGTCCGCACCCTCCGAACCGACGCCTTGCAGGCAGCAACCGCCGATCATGCCGGTGTCGCACAACACTTTGCCGCGCGGTTGTCCAGCCTCGGTCTTGAGGAAAGCTCCGAAAACGGAAAGTTGCCCGATCTGTCCCTCGTTGGTCAGCAGGTGCATGGGCTCAAGTGTTCGGTTCACGGCGGTCATGTGACTCACGCTCAGGCAGTCCACCGACGCGCCACGCTCGATGGCTATGGAGGGCGCGGCCCATTCGTCTTCGGTGCGCTGATAGTCCGTCACGCTCAAATTGCCGACATGGACGCCCGACTCGATCCAGACCAGGGCGTTCTTGTCGAAGTCCGGATTCGCGCGGCCGGGGTCAACGTGCGGTCCGTCCGGCTTGCCGAAGGTCTTGCGCACATACAGGCCCCTCAACGAGATATCCTCGAACCGGGATTCGCCGGCCGGCCAGAAGTCCTTGAACATCCTGAAGTTGGAAAACGAGATGGCGTTGACCCGGAAGGATCCGAAAACGTTGTCGATGCGAACGCGTCGCACGGGCGATTTCATGGATAGCAGCCGGACGCCGGTATGGCCGTTCTCGGCATAGAGCCCGTCAATCGAGACATCCTCGATGGGGCCAGTTGAAATGGCGCAGCGATGGCCGTCGTCGGCGTTCAATGCCACCATGTCGTCGTGCGTGGAGCCCTTGAGATTGGCGATCCGGCCGAAGCGCGACGGGCCGTGAATATGCACCCCATCCATGTTGAGGAAGATGGGATTGCAGTTCGTGTAGTCGAAGGTGATGTCCTCGATCGTGAAGTTTTCAAGCCGCGCCAACTGGATGCCGAAGGTCACGGGATCGCGCAGCGTCAGTCCGCGAATCGTCAGGTTCCGCACATTGACCAGGCGCATCAGTACACCGAGATAGTGCTCGGGGGAATACTGGAACTGGTTCCCATGGTCGAGAAAGGGATTGGGCGATTGGGAGCGATTGTCCATGTCCCAGATGCCGCCGATAAGGGAAATGCCTTCATTGCCGCCTTCGTGGTCAGCATTGGTCAGCATGACGGTATCCGCTCGGGGTGCCAGCCGGATACGGGTGAGGTTGTCCAGGCGCAAGGTCTGGCCGGAATGAATGACCAGCGGCTTGCCGATCAGATAATGATCGGTGGGCGGCGGGAAATACACATCGGCCCCGCCGGCATCGAGCAGCGCCTGGAGGCCTGCCGTATCGTCTTGTATGCCGTCGCCGTAAAGGCGAGGCAACCGATGGTTGATCGCACTCATACCTGTTTAGCCTCCTTAGATACTTCCGCGGCAAACACTACCGGCAGGCAGACGGATTCGCAGTGCAGTGTCGTCGTGCTGTAACACAACGGCAGGAAGCGTTGCTCCTTGACTGTACCGTCGGCGAAGGCGAGCGGCACATTGACCGACAGATTGTCGTAGGCCAGGCGGGAGTGTGCGCCTTCTTCAAAATTGTTCCATACCGGACGCGGCTCTTTCGGATAATGAACAAAGCCGTCGGCGTCCGCTTCGCCGGCGACGATCGCCGGCCGGCGCTCGCGGATTTCCTCCGGAATGTACCCTTGCAGCATATCCTGGACCTGACTGGCTTTGTCGGCGCCGCTGTCGCTGTAGCGCAACGGCGCGAGCACGAGCGGCCCATAGCGGAGCAGCGTCCCCCGGTCGCAGGTTTCGAGACGATAGCCCAACCGGCCATGCAGGCGATAACGAATGCCGCCACCGGGCAGATTCGTCGTGTCGATCACGGGATACGCGATGCAGCCGGGAATCCGGATGTGCGTTGTCATAGCCGCGGGCGCGCCGGTGACGGTGATGACGGCGTCCGCTGTCTCGGGGTAGCGCGTGTCGATCGTAGCGCTGACCGTGCGGCCTTCGTGCTGGAGTGTATATGTCCCCGGTACGAACAGATTGACGCGCAGTTCATCCTCTCGAAGCGTCACCGCGTGCGCGGCAAACTCGACCATCGCCAGTCCGGCGTTGTGCAGACAGCACCACCAGGCTTCGCTGGTCAGACTCGACTCACCATACCCGCACCGGTCGGCGGCCAGATTGCGATGACCGAATCCGCCATTGACGATCTGATTCAGGAACAGGGCGTTGTGCAGCGCGTTCTCGGCATTCTGGTAGGCCTCGTCACGGCCGGTGATGAACCCGGCGTACAGGTTCAGCATGATCCAGTCGGCGATCGAACAGCCTTCGTTGCGTCCGCTGGCGGGAAAGATCTCCGGGATGTTGCCGTCGGGCCAGACGGCCCGATCCGCGATTTCCCGCCGCATCCTTTCGGGGAGTTCGTTCCACGTCGTGTCGCCCGTGTACAGGGCGGCGAACTGCAGTCCGCGCAAGGTGGTCATCAGGCCGTGCGAGTGGCAACCGTCGATGGTTTTCGGAATGGCCTCGGCAATCATCCGGCAAACGTCCAGGCATCGCCCGTCACCCGTGATGCCGTAGAGCAGCGCCATCGGCTCGACCACCCACATGTAAATCCCCGGCAACCTGCGGTTTTTGCAGGCATCGCGGATCGTCTTCAGGTTGGCGAAGATGTAGTCCGCGTTGCGTTGCGCGGCGACCAGGGCCTTGCCGTTGCCAGTGCGCAGGTAGTAGCGGAGCAGCCCCATGAACAGCTTGTAGGCCGCGTCCCAGACGCCTTGCCGCGCATGCCCCTCGCCGACGAACGTGCCGTTGGGCTGTTGATTGGCAAGAATGCGCTCGAAAAGCCGATGCATGCGGTCGGCGTCTGCTGCGTCGATGTGTTGGCCTGCGGCCAGGAAATCGAGATAGCGGCCGCTCAGGTCGCCGGTGCAGAAATCCGCGTGACGGATCAGCGTGGCGGGCCGTTCCAGGTCCGCGAGGATGAAATCAAGGGAATCCAGCGGGTAATTGCGGCCCCGCTGCATGGCCAGGCGAATCCGGTGCAGCAGCGGTGATTCGAATAAAGCAGGCGTGGCGAAGGCCGCAAAGTGCGTAGGAATCTGTCGGGTTTTCATTGTGTCGCCGTCAATCGTCGTTCCGTTCGTTTTCCAATTGTTCGATCTTGCAGCGGTACTCCATGCCGCACCGGGCGCTCTGCGCGGCGGCCGCGGGGTGTTCTCGCGCAAGCCGTTCGCAGAATGCGACGATGGCGGCAGACGGTCTCCGGATCGGCAAGCGGGTTCAGGAAGAACTCGCGGCAGGCGACGGAGTTGCTGGGTACCGTCTCGTTGTATGCGCCCCAATGATCGAAGACGCCGTCCGCTTCGAGTTCGTGCCAGCGCGCGATCTTGGCGCCGACGCCGAGCGGGAAGTCCTGCAGATCAAGCCCCCAGAGATGCGTGCGTCGTCGCCGAGATGGAGGTCGTCGTAGCCGATGAAGAGCTGGCCGCGCTCGCGGCAGACGGCGCGCGCCCGCCGCAGCAGGTCGCGGTAGAAGTCCTGTACCCGGGGATGCGAGAAGCAGAGCACCTTGCCCTGGTAGGTTCCCGAGTCGCTCAACACCTCGGCCGGGTAACGCTCGATCCACGCCTGCCGCCGCTCCTCCGTCACCCAGGGCCCGCCCTGGCAGGGCAGCTCGG
>JAIPIM010000147.1 GCA_021734725.1 Minisyncoccota bacterium
TTGTCTGCCGCCTGGCAGGCCGAAGGCTTGGAGGGTGACCGGGAAAGAATCTCCGGACTGTACGGTTTCCTCCCCGGTCGTGACGGAGAGTCGAGTCGGGTTGGCATTATCGCCGTGTTTCACGACACGCCCAAGATGCTGCCAGAAGCGCAGCCAGAGCATTTCCCGGTCGATTCGACCCCAGTTACCCATGGTATGCGATGGTGGAACCAGGCTGCCGGTCGTGATGCCGATTACGCGCCCTTTCCCAACGGACATAACACCCAGCACGCCGTGCTCCGTAGTCTGCCACTGGGCGAGGCATGCTGTATCCTGCTTCGGCAAGAGGGCGGGCGTCGGCCTGTTTCGGTGACCGAGCATTGCATCCAGGGGAAAACCACACACGAGCGGGTGTGTCTGTTCCAGTACGTCCAGACCGATACGCGTGCCTTTACGTACGAGTGACCGTACCTTCGCAGCTTTCTGTTTTGCGACTGCCTCGTCGTCTTTGCGCCAGGGGCAGAGTTCGTTCAGCGCCTGGGATGTTTCCGGAGCATCACTGTCCGCTCGTTTCAGTTGCCGCGGCAGGTTCGTACCGAGCCAGACGAGTGTACCACCGTCTTTTACATACGCGACAATCGCGTCTTGAATACGCGGAAGGTGGTCCTTGCCTTCGAGCACAAGCATGTCGAAATGTCGTCGTTCCAGGTAGCCGGCGAGGCGTTCGATGCGTTGAGTCTGCTGCGCCGGGAACCCTGCCGAATCCCAAAGCAGGCCGTCACAGACCGCCGCCGATTCGTCGTTGCCGCGCGCGGCGGGCGACGAATTGCGCTGGTAGATGAACCGCAAGTCGGTATGCCGTTCCAGAAGGTCCAGCTGGGGATAGTTGCGGTGCGGTCCCTGGTCGGCGACATACAGCACCCGTATTCGTCCCTCCAGTGATTCCGTCACCATAGGTATTGCGTCGAGGCCCGGCACCAGCCCCATCAACGCCGCGGTAGTAGTGAAAGCAGTTTTCCTCACCATTCTTCTGAAGCTCCATGCACAATCCATTCTGATGTCCTTAACTGGAATTACGGATTTGGGCTTAAATGAGTCGACTCCCCCTGAATGGGTGCATCAACACATTGAGCACGCACCTTATGGCTTTTGATTAAATACGTTCAGATTGCCTTGCCGGCATGCACGTAAAGTGGAGTGCCAAACCTGCCCATGTACCGGCTGCGCGGCCCGGAGGACCGCGTTACTGTGCCGATGTACCGGCTGTGCGGCCCGGAGGACCGCGTTACTGTGCTGATGTATCGGCTGTGCGGCCCGGCAGCGGACCGCGTACTCGCGTTACCAGGGGTGGCATAGTGTCCGCTTCTATGACGAGTACGAAGTCGCAGGCCCCCCTGTCGTAATAGATTGGCACCAGCGACCAGAGCGCCGCGGTTTCGGCGTTCGGCTCGACGGTTTCGGCGGCGGTCACCTGCTGCGCAACACGATCGATCCCCGCCGGATGCGCCAGCCTGACACGGAGACCTTCGAGAGGTTTGTTTGAAATATTGCGAACGGTTGCCTGCAGGCCCAGCATTTGACCGCAAACAAGCTCGTCACCGGCCAGATCGAGATCGACACGTACGTCGACCGGCAGAACCGGTGTCATCTCGACCGCGCTTATGTCCACATTGCCGGTACACTCGAGGGCCGGCCGCGCGGCTTCCGCCTCCGCCGGGGCTGTCAGCCGGACAACAACGGTGCGCACTCCGGATTTATTGTCGGGAAGGCGTTCCACCTCATTGGATGCGGTGGCCGCGGCATCGACAAGCGTGGGTCCGACTCGACGGTACCAGCGCAGGCTTGGCGAGCATTCGCCCTCGCCGCTACAGGTAACCCGGAGTTCGTAGTCGTGTCCCGGTTGCACACGCTCGTGCTCGGTGGCCAGCAGCAGCATGCGTTTTCCGGAAACGCTGACTGGAGAATTGGACCCGCGGGGCCATGCGACCTCGGCCGGTGCATGGATGACGTAATCCCGCCATGCATTGGCGGTCATGGGCATGGAGCATGTGCGGTTGGTGACTGGGCGTGTATTTGTCTGTCCGAAATCGTTGAGCATCAGATCCGGCGCGCTCGGCTGCACGACGGCAAATACATTTCCGTCCATCACATCTCGTCGAGTTCCCACCGTGGCGGGGTACCAGGCGGTTGTTTCCGCCTCATCGCCAGTAACGAACCGGCGTATGTTGAAATGGACCAACGCCCCGTCCTCCGGCGTATAGCTTGCGGCGTGGAAGGGAATGCTTACCTGCAGTTGGTAGCCGTCCGCTGTCCGGCGGGCGATTGCGGTCGTGTCGGTTTTCCAGTAAAAAGCGCCGTATCCGGCGGCGGACTCTTCCACGAGACCGTTGGCGTTCACGGCGATGTCGGCGCGGGCGTGACTGCGTGTCTGATGCCAGAACCGCCAGGGTGCCAGCGTGAGCTGGATACGGTCGTCCTTGCTGATGACTGCTTCCGGTAACTGGCGCATCTCCCGCATGCGGGGAGTGACGCGCGTGTCGGCTTTCGCGGATATCGACGCGGGATCTTGCCGGCAGTCGATGAAGAGGTGAAACTGGCGACCGTCGTGAACGATGCGGAACGATGTGGCGTTGTTGACGGGTGCCATTTCTCCGGGAGTGTCAGGCGGGATCTTCACGAAGTCCGTGTGTTCTGGGAATGCGCTCCAGAATGCTTCGTCGATCTGCTGTCCGGGTCCCTTTTTCACTTTCGGAATAAAAACGGCGCGAGCCGCCATGTCGGCCAGAGTTGCCTTGACGGCATCGGAGACCCCGGCCTTGCTTGCCAGCCGGTCCATACGCTCGCGGACAGCTTTGCGGGCGGGTTCCGGGTCGAACGATTGGCGTTCCGCGTGTTTGGCCAGCGGTTCGGCCAGAATGCCGTCGACCACGCGTCCCAGGCGCTGGGCCGGTGTATCGTAGGGCGCGGTTCCCGTCCATCTGCCCTGGAAAAACAGTGGTTCGTTCTCGAGGTATTCCTTGTAATGCGCGTTGTTGTCGAAGATAGGGGTGCCCGCGGCGTGATCTTTCAGGTCTTGAATGACAACCGTGTCTTCGAAGTCAACCGGTTCGAGGTAGGGGCGTTGCCGCCAGAGTGCGCGGCTGTATGCTTTTAAAGGGATGAAGTAGGCGCGGACGACAGCCAGACGTTTCTTGACACGCTCCGTTGTCGCCAGGCTGGCGGCTTCGTCCAGTGCTTCCTCCATTGCCTGTAGCTTCTCGGGCCGGAGGATAAGCGTACGCGCTGCCGCCGTGCCCCAGTGCGATACGTTGCGGTCATGGTACGGATAATTCAGCCAAGCCTGCTCAAGCGTATCGTAATAGCGCTGCATCGGTTCCGCGGCTTCGTGGAACATGCCGGTCATCCAGCGTTCCAGAAGACCATCGATGTTTTGCGTTGGATCGTGGCACATTTTTACATGCGTCCACAGTTGCGGTCCGAAGGGGGTCAAGGGCGCGTAGATCTCACCGTAATGACTTGTCAGACCGTGCCGGTGCAGGGTGCGTACGACATCGGCCATGAAATGGGGGGCGTACGTGGGGATCTCGCGTTGCGGGTACATGTAATCGTGCTTCATAAGATTGGGCACGAGCCGGCTCCAGCGTTCCAGGCGCAGTACGTCCCAGCGACGAAACGCCGGGCTCAGCCAGGCCCAGGTGCTGCCGACTACGTTGATGGCCAAATGGTCATTCGGGTCCACGTTTGCCGGTGGCAGGTCTGTTCCGGAGTAGGCGAAGCCCGATATGATTCGGCCGGGATATGTCTTCTGGATTTCGTTGGCCACCCAGGACGCGAACCGGTACCAGCGGCGGGAGTAGGTTGGGTTGTAATGGTAAGGTGTGGTTTCGAAAATGGTTTGGGCCGGTCCGTCTTCAGCCAGGTCGCGCCTGCTGCGTCCACCGCGCCAATTGCCGTCGAGAAGCCCCATGCTGAAGCTGTTCGATTCCGGGTTTTCGTGAAAATGTTTCAGCGCCTGGGAAAGCGCGCGTTCGCGTGCCGACGGGGCGCCCATGACGGGTTGCCAGCCAAAATACTTGTGGCTTGGCTTCAGGCGTTCTCCGTCCAGCAGAGGATACCATTCCGGGCGTGTGTCATACCAGCGTGGATCGAAGATGACGCCCAGTTTGTGGCCGCCCGCCCATTCCATATCCCATTGGCGACTGCCGAGTCGGAGCATCCACTCGATGTCCGGTCCGGTAAGTCCCGACGGACTGAAGCTCATGGCCGGGACAAAGGTGATGTCCAGACGTGTCACGCTCAGTTCTTCGGATTTCGGGACTTCTTCACCCAGTTCGGTCGGCCACAGCCACTCGACGCCACAGAAATCTTCGAGGAACGCGGATGCTCCATGGTACGTGCCGCGGTCATCGGCGCCGCTGATAAACAATCTTCCGGGTACGCTGTGAAGGATGTAGCCGCCTCGCGGTAATGCTTCCGGATTGAGTCGGTCAGCGAGCCGCGCGCGGGTCCGGCGCGTGTGGCCCAGTACGACCGCCGGGGGCCGGCCGGCGCGGATCCACTCGGTTTCAGTGAGGATCTCCGATTGCGCGCCGGTGATCTTCGCGAAATACTCACGCAACAACTCCGCCGCGTGCTGTCCGAGATCGTGCGAGTGCAGGCCGCCGCCAAGCCCCTTGTTCGGCCCCGCTTTCGGGGTCCCCTCGTCCGGTACGACCAGCGCGGGCGGTGTTGCGCGGCTGATGGTGAGGTCAGCGGCGACAGCGGTGTTTGCAACAGTTGCCATGAGGGCCCCCATAAGGCTGAAGAAATGAATGGTTTGTCGTAATTTGTGCATGTCAGGCGGTCCCTTTTTAATGATACGTCGGATAGGCTTTACTTCTGTACGGATATACTTGCAGAGTGTATTCCGGTCCTGTATAGCGACTGACGTGTCCGTCGGCGAAGACATAGATGCGCTTCGGACCGTGGGGGTACGAGCCGTACGTGCCGGTTGTATCGCGGAAATTCCAGTCGTTCCAGGCACCCATTTTCGGAAAGTCACTGGTGGTATTAGCGAGTACACCCCAGGATGCATGACCGTAGACAACGGCTTTATCGGGCTTGAGGCTTTGCGTGATTCTACCGGAATCATAAATCTATCCCGAACTGAAATGGTTGTATCCCCATTGAAGCAGAAGCCCGTAATGGGGGAGTACGCCTCCCCAGCCGAACGAGGTTTGACCGTGTTGATATTCCGCTGCTTCCGGGCATTGGATGATTCCGCCCTTGCGAAGTTCCAGCACGCCGGCGTTCTTCATCATGATGGTCCCGGGGATATAGGGACCAGACCATTCGCAGTACGGAGTGGAGCCGTCAAAGTCACTTATATAAATCATCCAGGCAGTTCCCAGTTGCCGCAGGTTGCCTGAGCAGGCGATCTCGCGCGCTCGGTCCCGGGCGCGGTTCAATGCCGGGAGAAGAAGGCTTGCCAGGATGGCGATGATCGCGATCACCACCAGCAGTTCGATCAAGGTGAATGTTTTGGGAGGCCGCGCCGCCGTGGTCGAGCACTGGGAAGATGGTGTTTTGTCGTGCATGTTTCCGCCTCGTTAATCGTCGCTGTTATCGCTTGCCATAGGTTGTGTTGTGCTTTGTTTTCAACCTGAATCCGTTTTTTGTCAATTTTCTCACCGGTTCAGGTTCAGTCCAGTCTGACATGCCCCAGGCGCTGCATGGGGAATGAGTACGTCCAGATATAGGCCAGGGCGGGTGTCCATTGGTAGTACTTGTCGCCGTGCGTACGCGCGAAGTCCGCGCTGAGTGTTCCTATCTTGTCGTTCCCGGCTATTTTTTCTTTTGGAATCGTAACCATGAGGCTCCACCAGGGACTGTTGTCAGTGGATGGTTTCTCGACATCGAGAGAGATATACGGTTCTTTCCCTTCCTCGCTATTCGTGGACAACGCGAATCCGCGCATTCCCTGGTAGCCGGCGGCGGTAATGCCGAGAGTCAGGGGTTTTCCGGGTCCCTCGTTGTTCAGTTGGAGATACCGGCTGATGGTCGCGGCGAACCAGCCTCGCCCTTCCTCCTCGGCCTCGCCGTCTCTGGTTGCTGAAATAGGTTCCGTGAGTGGCGGTAATGGGGTGAAAGAGGAGGTGTCGGCGTTCCATTCGTCCTCGGGCGAATACGAAACTCGGACACCACAGGGGGCATGCCAGTTGAGGTATTTGCTGAGGTAGGCATGGAAGACCGCCCGGGTTACGTGCTCGTTATCCGCGAGTTCGGGAATGTCGAATCTCAGGTAGCTTTGATGAGGAACGAGAGGGTTCGTCATGTGCCCGGCGTAAATGCGGTCGCTGCCGACGACGTCACCGGTATCGCGTTGCACGGCGACAGTACTTGCCGGCGGTATTTTTATGGTTCGACTGGGTGGGTACCAGCGCGCCGGTGTTCCCGTTATCCCGGTTGTGTCCAGTCCATAGTTCGACTTCCAATGTTTAAAAGGGGGGGCTGGGTAGAGCGTGCTGTCGGGACGCATCGCAAACTCCAGAACGGGTGTTTTCCCGCGCCAGAGGCGCATCACAACGCTGTCTTTGTCGTTTGTCGGCGGCACGAACTGCGTGCATTGAAAGAGAACGTAGAGATTGTCGTCATCCTGCATCATTTTAATCTTTGTCGGCAGGTCCGCCGGGAAGCCGACATTGAGGTCGGCGTTCTGCGGGCTCGGGCTGCCCTGGATCAAGTTGATGCTTGCCGTACTCTGCCAGCATTCGGATTCGGGATTTGGATCGGGAGCGATGTCGGTATGCGCGACATTGTACTCGGGGCTGCCGCGTTCCAGCCATTCCTGAGTCATCCTTCCCAGGGCAAGGGGGCCGTCGGGCGACGAATAGCGTCCCCAGCCCATGGTATGGACTTCGAAGAATCGTCGCAGCCACATGAGGCGGCGCTGAAAACTGTTGCGGCCTTTGGGTGTTGGGTTGTCCGCGTTGTCGCCCATGGCGATGCGCAGTCGATCTCGCGGGTCCGATTGTCGGCTGGCGTAGTGGATCACGGTCATGTCGTCCGGAGACAGCGTCGGCAGGGTCCCCTTTGCCTGACTGGTTACATCGCGGGTGCTGCCGTCTTTCTCGAAAAGAGTGGCCGTCGGACCTGGTTGAATCAGTATGCGTTGGCCTGTTTGCAGGGTGCCGTGATACGTGATTTCACCGTCCTTCCAGCGCAGTGCGGGTTGTCGGATTGTGCTGTCCACGGGAGCGAGCGCGATTGTGTACGTTTTGCGTGCGGTACCGGCGTTGCGCAGTGTCCAGGCGGAATTGGTTCGCACCGTCCAGTCGGGGTCCGCGGGCAGGCCTGCTTTCCTGGACGCGGCATGCAGGCTGTCCTGCAGTTGTTTCAGTACTTCGGGAGGGTACGTCTGGTTGTACAGCATGGTGATGCTGAACGAATGGCCGGGCATTGCGCGCACTTGTTTCGTTGGCCAAGGCTGTTCGTAACGGTCGATGAGTAGACGGTAGAAGGCGTTCATGCTTTCGCCGGCGGGTCCGAAGAACTCACGGCAGTGTTTCTGGATGGCCGCGTCCACGTCCATGTCGGGGTTCCAGAGCAGGCGGAAGTGGAGCCAGGTGGACAAGTAATTTTGCGGTGTCTTCCCCCCTCCGTAAATGCCGTCGAAATAGATGCCCCGGCAGTGGGGGCGGATATCCCTGAGCCAACGTTGAAGGACATGGGGATACAAGAGCGGCATTCCCGTGTGGGTGTTCGACCCGTATTGACGCAAGTGCAGGCGGCTCGGGTCATTCCCGAGTTTTTCGCTCCAGGCCTTGACCAGCCCGAGATTGCTTTCGTAGATCTCCGGTTGCTTATTCATGTAGGTATGGGCGTAATTCGGCGGGTGAATGCAGAGTTGAACGCACACATTATCGGGCAGCGGGAAGTCGGGTGGATGCAGCCAGGTCGTGTAGGCGCCCGATACGACGCGTTTGTTGGGATAGCGTTCGGCGACGCCCTCCGCGACGCGACGGATGTAATCCCACCACATGTTTGACCATTTGCCGTCGTACCCCGCTTTTCGTTTTGCCTGGCACCGCTCGCAGGCGCAGCCACCTGCGGGGTAGAGATCGTCGGGCCAGACAGGGATGTACTGTTGGGTAGGACGTGTCGAAAACATGTAATTCTCGCCGCTGGTGTACCATTCCTCGATATGCCGAAGTTCGGCTTCCGCAACGCCCGGTTCGCTGTAGCACAGGAAACGCCTGCTTCGGCTGCCGTCGGCGTTGAGCATGAAGTACTCGGGATGATCGTCGTAGTAGCGTTTCTCCCAGCCTCGTCCGTGGGTGTGGCCCACCGCGCAGCGGTCGGCGTTTCCGCCTTTTGTGACCGGCAGGGATACATGACCGCTGAGTCGCTTGGTAAAAACAGGTGCGTCGGTGTAATCGATGGGGCGCGTCAAGCTGATGGTGGAGGTTTTCGGGATGACGGTTCCCAGGTGTTCGTTGCCGGGCGCCGCCAAGTAAAAACGGACGCCCACATAGTTTTCAAGGAACGTGTACACCGCGTGCATGATGCCGCGGTCCAAGTCTTCTTTGGTGTTGTTTTCCGGCCTATTGGCGTCGGCGATCTCGCCGAGAATGGCGATGCCGCGCGGGAAACTGACAATGCGCAGTCCTTCCGGCTTTTCGGGGAGGGCGAGTTCGTAGGCGTCCGACAGTCTGCTTCGGCCCACAAGGATGAGGGGGCCTTTCGCGGGTGCCTGGGATGCGGGGACAATGGGCAATGTCGCGCCGCTGGCCATGGCGAGGTATGTTTGCAGTTCCTCGGCGGCGGTCAACTGGGTGAGGGTGGAGCGACCTGTCTTGTCGCAGGCCGCCAGGGGGGAGTCCGGGACAACGATGGTTGCGGCCGGTTGTTCATTGCGGACCACGCTGATGTCGCTGGGCGCACACCCCCACAGGCCGAGCAGTATAACGGCTGCTGTAAGAGTGGATATGACGCCGGATGTACGACATCTTCGCGGGCCGCATGTTAACAGCGATTCTTTGCGCATTGTACCTCTCTTGCTGGATGTGTTGAACGTTCTTGCCATGTGTCAGCCTTGGCGAATCCGATGTGTGTCGCGCATGGTTTGTTCCATAATTCTTTGGGGTAGAGGGGGTGGTCCTGCCCGTTACCCATGAGTCGCCTCAGGCAATAAGAAATTAGCAAACCCTAAGCCCCGCTCGCTGAAGACTCGCTGCGACTGCCGCCTGAAGGCGGAACTCAGGCAAATGGCGGTCGAATCCCGTAGTGGCGTGTTGTGCGCCTGCTCCACGCGTCACGCTTCCGCGAGGACGTTTTAACGGTCCGGTCTGAGTTCCGCGTTTACGCGGCAACCGGAGCGAGTCTTCAGCGAGCGGGATGCGGTTACTGCTCCCATTGACACTTATGGGAAGCGGGCCGGCCTGCATTATTCACCACAAAGACTCGGAGGCTCTGAGTGTGGACTCAAGTTTTGTCGCAGTTTTTTGTGCCTGAAGTTTTCCCATTTTTCTGAACTGGTTGTTCGAGTTACGATTACGTGGGGCACTTACACTCTCACCGTAATCCGCAATTGTCCGCCGCCCACATTGAGTTGAGGTGCTGATTTACGTTGGTCAGCGGGTCGCCG
>JAIPIM010000148.1 GCA_021734725.1 Minisyncoccota bacterium
GGGTATCAAGTTGTGTGGTCCAGCGGGAAGAATCTAGACATTATCCCGGCTGCCGCGGGCAAAGGTAAAGCCATTCGTTTTCTGCTGGATTATCGGACGTTGTCACCTGACACCATTGTGGTGGCAGGCGACAGCGGGAATGACCGTTCCATGTTCGAAGAGTTCGCTCGGGGCATCATTGTGGCGAATGCTCAGCCTGAGCTGAAAGCATACTACGAGGAGCACGCTGACGGCAACCTTTTCCTTGCATCCCGAGAGTGTGCGGCCGGGGTTGCGGAGGGGCTGAAAAGGTTCGGTGTTTTATAGTCCGTCTGAGAACCGAGTCTAAACTAAGGAGAGTAGCTATGACAAAACCGAAAGATGACCATCTCCATAATCAATTTGTGGGATCGAATCGGCCTCATGTGCTCATGATTACGAATCATGGTATTCATCAGTGGGAATTCATCCCTGGGCTGCCGGATACTGGCGGCCAGAATGTTTTCGTTAACCAATTCACCTCCAAGTTGGCCGATTTGGGGTTCAAGATCACCATTGTCAATCGCGGCGGTTACGAGCATCCGACTACCGGGGAGATGCATCGGGGCATTGATTATTACGACAAGCATCAGCGTATTCTTTACCTTGAAGACGGTGACGAGACGTTCATTCGCAAGGAAGACATGGATTCTCAGACGCCGAAACTGGCGAAGTTTCTCGTAACCCAGATCAAGGATGAAGGGATCCCGGTGGATCTTATTCTGTCGCACTACTGGGATTCCGCCAAGGTGGGCATCCTGTTCAACAATGCGCGGGGCGAGCATATCAAGCACATTTGGACACCACACTCTCTCGGTGCCATAAAAAAGAGGAACATGCCTCCGGACACGTGGGACGATCTGCGTATTGACGAACGGATCGAGAACGAGAAGTGGATTGTTCCCCAGCTCGAAGGTGTGGCGGCCACCTCCTCACTGATTCGTGAATCTCTGAAAAACGATTACGGAAGTGACGAGCCTTACTTCCTCCCGCCGTGTGTTAAGACGGACCGGTTTTTCTACCGTGATGTGGGTGCCGACCACGATGTCTGGGATTTCCTGAGTGAAACAACCGGACTGCCAAAAGACGACTGTCAGGCCGCCAAGATTGTCACGGAGATCAGCCGCACGGATAAGACGAAACGCAAGGATGTTCTCATCAAAGCATTTGCAAAGGTGCACGAGAAACTGCCTCAGACACTGCTTGTAATAGCCATTGACAAGACCGAGAAGGAGCTGGCCCAGGGCTTGTTCGATTTGATTGACGATCTCGATTTGAACAATCATGTGGCCGCCATCGGGAACGAGTGGGAGCGTCTGCCGTTCTTATATTCCGTGACCGACATTTACTGTTCCCCCTCCGTGATGGAAGGGTTTGGGATGGCGGTTCAGGAGGCGGCCGCGACGCGCGTGCCGGTGGTCGGCAGCAATCGCATACCCTTCGTCGAAGAGTATTTGCTGGGCGACGACGTTGAGGAACAGGCGTTTGACGACATGACATCCGGCCCCTTGCGCATTGGCGAGGGCGGTATTGTTGTCCCGGCTGATGACGTTGCTGGATTTGCGCACGCCCTTGAAACGCTGCTCACGGACGAGACTCTGCGGCGAAAGACCGGTGAATGCGCATATCACATTACCGTTCCTTATTTTACGTGGGACGACATGACGCGACGATTCCTGCGGGAAGCGCATGTGTCTCTCCCGTTGTAAGTGAACATTTCGCTTACATCAACCGGCACTTGGTCTATGTGAGGATTGTATGGAGCACACAATTGATCGTTCTCAAATTGAAGCCATTTTGCAGGCGGAGGACTTGACCGGCCTGTCGGGGGATGAGATGGCGCGTTTTTTTCTCGACGAGGCGGGGTTGCGCAAGTACCTGCCGGATGGCGTCTGCCGTCAGGATCCGCGTGATGGCGCGAACATCATCTACAATTCGGCGCGGGCCAAGCGTCCGCATCACATCGGTGAGGCGGCGCCGGCGGTGGAACCTGACGCGAGTAAGTGTCCGGTGTGCAACGGCAATACGACCGGGATCCTGGATGTAGCTGAACTCAGTAGCGGGGTGACTTTCATAAACAAGAATCTTTTCCCGATTCTCTATCCACAGACCGAATCACAGTCCGGCGCGGGTCGGAAGGACGTTTTAGGAGAACGGTCGGCGTTCGGCTACCATTTTCTGCAGTGGACCTCATCGGTGCACACCAGAGACTGGCAGAATATGCCGTTGGCGGATCTTGTTGTCGTGGTGAGAAGACTTGCGGCGCTGGAGCGGAAACTGCTTTTCGATTCCGGTTCTATGATGCCTGATTTTGAGTCCTGGGATAACGTAAAGAACGCCCGTGGATTTGTGTCGATCATAAAAAACTTCGGGAAACTGGTGGGGGGATCCCTTGCTCACGGGCACCAGCAGATTGGATTCAGCAATATCATGCCCCGCGCCTTCCGCAATAATCTCCAGTATGCCCAGAAACATGGAGAATTGTTTGCCGACACCATGGTGCGCGACAACCCGGCACATTTGCAGGTGGCGGATTTCGGATCCACGGTACTGCTGGTACCCTATTTCATGAAACGTCCGTACGCGATGATGCTTTTTATCAAGGACACATCCCGGCAATATGTGTGTGAGCTTGGTGACGAAGAGGTCAGTGATCTGGCGGCGGGTATACACCATGCGGTACGTGCTATCCTGACTGTTATGCCCGATAGTGGGCGTACCAGTGCTTACAACTTTGTCATCCACAACGGTCCGGGCGCCGGCCTCTATGTGGAATTCCTGCCTTACACGCAGGAGACCGGAGGATTCGAACATCTCGGTCTCTGGGTGTGTCAAAACAATCCGGAAAACGTTGCAAAGCAGTTGAAGGATGTTGTCGGTGCTGGACGCTGAATCACGCAGAGGTTGGGAATGAACCATTTATGAAACGGCTGCTTGCCATAGCGGCAGTAGCCGCCGCTGTTTGCTTTGCGGTCATTGCCGTCACCAATGTCATTGTCAATAAAGGCAAGGACACTATCGTCTTGGAATCGGGATATCGGGGACGATTCGAGGTGATCGGTTATGCTGACGGGTACATTCAGATTAAGACCCAGCATGGTCTCAGCACACAAACATTACCCCTGCACGAGATTCGGCGTATTCGATTTGCCAGCCACTTTGACGAAGGCAAAGCGCCTGACACAGTTACGTTTAAGTCCGGCAAAAGGGTCCCCTGCAAGGTGGTCAAATACGCGGGCGGTAAGCTGACGATCCGCTTGCCGAGCGGGCGGCGAAAACGGGGAGGAATCGGGGCGCTCAAGGGCATTCAGTTTTTCCGACCGTGACAAAGTTTATCAGGTACTTCCCCGCAACAACTTGCATCACAGTTGTTGACGTCGTAGACTATGTTTACAGTGGGGCGAAGTGTGTGAAGATTCGTATCATGAGGGGAAGCATGTCTGGGCCTCGGCAAAATAATGCGAAACACAATGACGCAGCCTCCCACGCTCTGGGGTCGCGTACAAGTGATGGCGGATCAGAAAGAGATGAGCACGCAGCCGTCCTTGGCGTGGATGTCGGCACCCCCGCGTTTCCTGCATTTCCAGTTGGTATCCATACGTATACATTGTCCGACAAAGGGGAGCTTATTTTCAGCGGAGCCAACGCCGCCGCGGACCGCCTGCTCGGTCTGGACAGCGCGGAATACATCGGCAAAAGGGCTGGGGAAGCGTTCCCATCCCTAATTGATACCGGCATCATCGAGAAGTACCGTCGCGTATGCGAGACTGGGGAGCCCTTGTATGCCGACGACGTTGTTTACTGTGATGAACACCTGAGTAATCCTGTGAAAGTCCATGCATTTCGTCTCTCTCCCGACCATGTTGCCACACTTTTCTTTGACGGTACTGGCCACAGGCCGGAAGAAGAACGTCTGAACGCACGGTTGGAGCTCGAGACCCTTGTCTCGCAGATTTCGGGTCGTTTCCTGCAGACCGCGGATTTGAGCGAAGCGATCGACATGTCTCTGGGTGACGTCGGCGAGTCTCGGCATGCCAGTCGTGCGTATTTATTTCAGTTTCGAGACAACAGAGTTACCATGGACAACACCCATGAGTGGTGTGCCGATGGAGTGGACCCGCAACAAGGCAATCTTCAGAATGTGCCGTGTGACCGTTTCCCCTGGTGGATGCAGCGACTGCAGAATGGGGAGGTCATCATTATCCCGGATGTCGAAGAAATGCCTGAGCAAGCGATTGCGGAGAAAGAGATACTGCAGGCGCAGGGCATTGTCTCACTGATTGTTCTCCCTTTCTACATGCGCGGAGAACTTAGTGGCTTCATAGGGTTCGATCACACGGTGCGAAAATCGGTATGGACGGACGATGACGTTACTCTTTTACGTATGCTTGCAGGGGTTTTGGGCAATGCTCTTGAGAGGCAGCGGGCCGAGGACGCTTTGCGGGAAAGCGAGGAACGCTACAGCAACCTCTTCCAGCAATCGAAGGATGCCATTCTTCTGCACACTCTGACCGGCGATATGATTGATGTTAACTGGAAAGCGTTATTGCTTTTCGGGTACAGTCGCACGGAGATATTAAAACGGTCGGTGTGCAGTTTGCATCCTTCTGAGGAGATACACCGTTGTCAACGAGCGTTTGAGGAGGTGGCGCGCAGCGGCGTCATCCACTTTGAGACCAAATTCCAGAAGAAGAGCGGTGAAATTTTTCCGGCGGAGGTGTCGGGAAGCCTTATCACGATTGGGGGGCGGGATCTGATTTACGGTATGATTCGGGACATCAGCGGGCAGAAGCGGGCGGAAGAGGAGCGTTTTCGTCTGGAAGAGCGTTTGCGTCAGTCGCAGAAGATGGAAGCCATTGGTGAACTCGCGGGTGGGATTGCGCATGATTTCAACAACATTTTGACGGGTATTATGGGGAATGCCGAGTTATTGCAGATGACCGTCGATCGGGACCCGGAAGATAGTGAGCTTGTTAATCAGATTGTCAAAGGGGCTCGCCGTGCAGCGGAATTGACCCACCAATTGTTGACGTTTTCCCGGCGCGGCAACTTTCAGAATATAGCGGTGGACATGCATCGGGTTATTCGGGAGGTGCATGATCTTCTTAATCGCAGTATTGATCCCGGGATTGACATGCGCGTCGAACTGGATGCCGAATGCAGCCATGTGATAGGGGACCCTTCCTGGCTGCAGACAGCGTTACTTAATCTCGGATTGAATGCGCGGGACGCCATGCCCAGGGGGGGGCGGTTGACCATAGCAACCCGGAATGTTTCGTTTGGCACCACTGCCAGCGCGGAGGGAACGGGAATTCTGAATGACCTTCTCCAGATTCGGGTGTCTGATACTGGCGAGGGCATTCCGGCGAGTATTCAAGATCGTGTTTTTGAACCTTTTTTTACGACGAAGTCACACGGGCACGGGACGGGAATGGGACTGGCCAGTGTCTACGGTTGCGTGAAACACCACGCCGGAACTATCGATATCCAGAGTTCTCCCGGCAAAGGCACGTCGTTCATCGTGCTGCTGCCGGTCACGTCGGCGGTGCCCGAACCCTCTGAGAAAGAAGACGTTGAAGCGACGGACACAGCGCGCTCCGCGGACGGTCAATTCATGGTGATTGACGACGAAGATATTGTCTGCCAGTTTGCCGCGGCCGCCGTCAAGCGACTGGGGTATCGAGCGTCGACATTCCAAGACGGGCAATCAGCCCTTTCCTATTATGAGAAAAACTGGCGTAGTGTAGAATTGATTATCCTGGACATGCTGATGCCGGCGATGAACGGAGAGGAAGTCTTTCGTGAACTCAGGCGTATCAACCCTGATGCTTGTGTCCTCATAGCATCCGGATATTCGCATAACGCGGCAGTTGAACGACTGATGGAGGACGGGGCCGTTGGTTTCCTGCATAAACCTTTTCAGCTTGATGAGCTGGCACGTATGATCTCGCAAGCTCTCGAATCGCCACGTGAGCGTAATCCGCAATAAGTCGGGGCGTGGGGACCCTGCATGACGCGCCCCTTAATCCGTGAGAAAACAAACATTCAAGGTTCAACATTTCGTGGTCCCGCGACCATTTCCCGCCTGGATACCTTGTTTGAGCACAACGGATTAAGAAGTCTGACGTTACCCAACACTACGGAAAAGTCATGGATTCAGGGTAACCATCAAGGCACGTCGAAGCGGAGAAACTCACACTCCAAGTTTCCGTTCTTCACCTTCTGCCGGTCAAGCGGTGCAACCGGTATGAGCTTTTCCAGTTCTGGATGTCCGGAGAGTATGCAAACGCGTGTGCCGTGCATTCGGCTGAATGCAGCCGCTATATGTTTGAACTCGTCGAGGCTCGTTTCAAGCCGTTCGCTGTAAGGAGGATTGGTGACCACTATGCCTGCGCCGATGCCGCTGTCGATGTCCGCAATATCCGCCTGTCGAAAGCGGATACGGAGTCCCGCGGCCTGAGCATTCGCCTTCGCCAGAGTCAAGACCGTTTCATCATTGTCCGAGGCAAAGATGCGGGGCAACTGTTTATGGGCCGCCCGCCGGATGTCGCCGCGGAGGATGCGGAGCTGGTTCGCATCGTCATGATCGAAGCATGCCCAGCGTTCAAAGCCGAACCTATCGCGGAAAAGCCCCGGTGCAACATTGCCTGCCCAGAGTGCCGCCTCAATCGCAATTGTTCCTGAACCGCACATGGGATCGGCCAGCGGCGATTCCCGATCCCACCCGGACATGCGGAGCAAAGCCGCAGCCAGTGTTTCACGCATAGGTGCCGGCCCTGTCGACTGACGATATCCCCGTTTGTGCAGAGCAACGCCCGCCAAGTCCAGATAAAGCTTAACTCTGTCTTCCGAGACGTACACAAACAGCCGGACGTCGGGATCTTTCTTGTCCACAGTTGGACGGTCGCCGAAAGCCTCTCGTATTTGGTCGACTACCGCGTCCTTGACTTTCAGCGCGGTTGTTCCGGAATGCCTGAAGTAACGGGAGCGGCAGAAACTGCCCACAGCCAGCGTTTGCCGCGGTGTTATGTAGTGAGTCCAATCCACGTTTATTGTCCCCTCGTAGAGGGCTTCCGGCGTGGTTGCATGGAAGGTCGTCATCAGAGCCTGGACAGACTGAGCGATCCGTGTTTGCAGGCAGGCGCGCCAGCCATCCGCCCACTCTCCCTTGAACGGGATGCCGCCTCGGTTGAGTCGGACGCTGTCAAATCCGAGCTCGCACAGCTCATCGCGCAAAGCGCGTTCCGTGCCGGGTATAGCCGGCGCAAAAAAGTCAGTCGCCACGTGGGGCTCCTTTCTTGTTCGACCCTTAGAGAATTGCGACATGTCGTTTTTCAGCCGTGCCGTTTCTCGAAGATACGCGTTTGAGCGGCGTACAGCGATTCAGTCTCGATTGTCGGGTATTGCGTGCCCATGTAACGCACAGACTCAAAAGCTTTCGTGAGTATGACCATATCTTCCCGGTACCGAAGTGGAACAAAGCGAGTGGCAAATTCGCGCGGTGTAGCGTGGCTGGGGCGATGGATTCCATTCGCCTCAAGAAACACAATAACTCTTCGATAGACAGCGATCACTCGATCTGTGTCACTCAACGACATGTCCGTTTCCGGGTTGGCCGTCAGCGTTTTCCGTTTTATCCTGCGCACCAGGATGACGATAACGATGATGCCGCCGACTACGGTAGCCAGTTGTACGATGTACTGCACGTGCTGCACAGAATTGCCGGTCACAACATTGGGTGGCGGTGACGGATCGACAATGGCCCAGTAGCGGCCTTTGGGAGTGGCAACCAAGGCTTCGCACCAGGCGTGCCCCGCGCGATCGGTGATAGTTGTTGTTTGTCCCTGAGCGCTTACCATGTAACCGGTCACAAAACGGGTTGGGACGCCCGCACTTCGCAGCATCAAAGCCGTGGCCGACGCGAAGTGCACGCACCAACCGCGTCTGGCCTTGAAGAGGAAGTATTCTACCGGATCGATACCCGCGCGTGTCTGAAATCGCGATGACATGTCGTAACTGGCTTGATTCTGAAGGAAAACGCGTACACGTGCAATACGCTCACGATCACTGCGGGCGCCGGTGCAGATGCGCTCAACCAAGGCCTGCATGCGTTCGAGCGGGGGCAGGGCAATTGCACCAAGTGGTTTTTGGAGGTTGGGGTCTGGGACTGGATATCGCATCCACTGGTACTGTTGAAGGGGGACGTCCGGCTCCGTCGGGTTATCTCTGGCGGACCGATGCTTACCCGGCAGTTCCAGGATCGCGTTGTGCGGTACGACAGGGGTGTCTTGACGACGTGCCATGTGAACGAAGCAGGATGCCCTGGGCGCGTTGCCTGGAATCCTCCTTGGTTTGCAGCCATATGCAGCGCTGCTTGATGCACTGTTTATGCCGCTGGTCCAGGTGCCGTCTTTGTAGTGTGTGAATACCGTTTCCGCAAGGTAACGGGGCAGCGGTCCGCGGAGCGACTGGACGGTACAGACGGTTGTGCCTTGAAAGCGCGGAGGTTTGGATTCAAGCGCACAGTTGTGTTCCGAGCCTGTCAACAGCGACAGATAGCGCGTCAGTCCGCCCAGGTGAAGACGTACCCAGTCACTGGCGTTGAACGTGACAATGATGGCGAAAACGGTAACTACTATATGAGGCGAAAACCGCCATACGGGGTGTGGTTGCGTCCGGCGCGCGCGCGGTGCGGGGTGCCACAGGCTGGCGGTAAACAACAACGCGGCCGAGAGAAGAACAAGGACGGATGCCGCGGCGATGAACGGACCGTGGTAAACGGATCCGGACGGAAACAGTACCGCGACTCCCAGGCAACTGATCATGGCGAGCGGGACACTTAGCTCGGCGGTGTCTTCCATGCAGAGCAAAGCGAACGCCCAGGCAAGTGTCAGGCTGACCGCGAAGCTGGGGCTGGGCCCCATATCGGCAAGCGCTTTTTGAATATAATCCGAGTTTAAAAAAAGAGTCGCTACCAATGCCAATGTTGTGGCTTGAATCAGAATCCCCGTACGCGGCGACATCAGCAGTCGCGCCAAGCCTCCGGCCATCAACGCGAGCATAAAGGCTGCCCAATGCCACTGGGCTTCTGGGATCATCACATACGACAGGACCAGCAGGAGTGCAATGACCTGTGCTGTGAATCCGGCTTTACGCATGATTTCGTTCCTGTTACAAGCTTTCGGTGGTGATGTCCAGACGTTTACAGGCACCTCTTTTTCGTCGGTTAGAGCGTCAGGTCCTGAAACAGTTCCTGTGGTGCGTCTTCCCTCAGCCATACCGTTCGGATTCGTTGCGGTACTCGACCCCGATCCGGCATTGTATCCGGGCAGACCAGGGAGAATCGGCGGTGCTCAATGCGCAGGATCTCCGAAACGTCTTGCAGCATACTCATGGACGGAGGATCCAGGCAGAACGCCAGAACAGTGGGCGGTTCTGACCGTACAATCTCGAGATGCTCGAGCATGCAAAGTGAGTTGGTGACGCCCTCCGCCCACGACAATGCGGACAGGCTGTCATGGAAACGCTGCAACTG
>JAIPIM010000149.1 GCA_021734725.1 Minisyncoccota bacterium
GTGCGTGAGATCAACAACTTACAGCCGTAAGCCGGACGCGGGCGTACTGACGTACGTCAAGGTCGGCGGCGGCTGTAAGTTGTTGAGATTGCGTGCAATGGCACCTCGCAGTAGATGGCTCATGAATTATTCAGGCTAGTGTCCTGTAAAGGACATTCCTGTGCATTGGATTGGCCTATCTTGCCCCCATTCGGTACCGGTCCCTTGAGCCAACCCCACAAGCTCATCAATGATCTGCTCGCCCGCTCCCGGAGGCAGAGATGTCCGGCTGCGCTCCAGCGGGTCCGCTGTATCTTCAGTCACACCGTATCCACCAGCCTCGTAGTCCGCGCATGTCGGCACATACCCTGTCCATCCCCCACAGTAGCCAACCAACACGGCGGGATCCGGTCGCAGTCTCTTCTTGAATGCCAATTGAAATTCCACAAAGAACTCGCCGGGAACAAAACCGACCGCGAAACGCCCAATCCGTACAGCATGAATCTCAGGTTTCACCTGGATGCACGGGTCCCTGACGTGAGGAAAGGTTAGGATACGACTTTCATGAACAAGGTTGAGTTGCGGCAGACACCGGGCCTTCCCCGCTGTACGCATGACTCCCTCCGCGAGATCCTTCCCCGTTTTCTCCATTACCTCAAAATCGCCTCGCATACACTGGCGCGGGTGAACATTACCGGCCGCACCATTGGTGAAAATCGCCAAAGCACCGGGAAAAGCCTCTTCAATGTGTCGACACGCCTCCCCGGGATAGTCTGCGCTGAATTCAGTATTCGCCGGACCGAGCGTCAATGCGTGGGCGGTGTAATTGAAGAGTATGGCCTTGGCCCCGCGAGCGCTGTCAAGTCGCAAGACAAAAAGTTCAGGGTCAACGGGACCGGTCGTTATCCCCTCCTCGTATTCCATCGCCATACGCGCTTTTCCATCCTCGTCCCGAACGCGGCGGTTGTGTGTCAGGTGCAGGTCCGTCCTCCCCACATAAGGAGTCACCTCTTCCAAGTCGTTGTAAGCCTCTTCGATGGCAGCGGCAATGGCCGCGTCCATCTCGTGAATCACTGGATCGGACGGTTCGTTGCCAAACAAATACAATGTGTCCGCGCCCGAATGCGTATGTGTTCCCGCCAGAATAACCCGGCACCCGGAGAGTTCCCGCACTCGCTTCGTTGTCATGGCACGAATACGATCCACGTCAACCCGGTCGAAATGAGGCACGTCACACACGCACAGAGCTACGATCTCGGATTCTGAGGCCAGTACCAGCGCACGTGCTTTCAAACGGTCATGGGCCCTCCCTGGGCACCGTGGAATACGATCCGGCTTACCGGGGATACTCGGATTCCCAGGATCGTGCGGTGTTCTCCTGCGCGGGAAACACGCCATTATGCTACCAGGCGGCGGCGTAATATCAGCCTGGGCTGTTCCAGCCTTCAGTATTGCCTGCATCAATGAACTCCTTTTTCCGTTCCCAAATTGTCTCGTTGCAAGATACCTCCTGTCTTCCAAGCCGCCAGTTTTACCCTTCTAAGCACTTAAACAATTGTTCTTGCTCTTTAAGCAACGCTGACGGGTTCGACCCGGCAGTGAGCGAGATCGCTCGTCGCACGTGTATGGCCTCAATCGGGAAACCATGGAAACCCATCCGGCTCAGCTTGCATCAATAAGTGACTCAGCCATATTTGAACGTCCACCCCAAAAAGGGTTCTTCAGAATCTGGCGTGGAGCCATGACTCTTAGCAGCAGCTCTTTTGTCGGAGTTCACACTTTGCCATGCTTTCCGCGGCACAACCTAAAGGTCGAATTCCGACAACTCGGCACGAGCCTGAAGCCCCGAAAGCTGAACCACGCAACCCGCAACACAGGCACAATCAATCATGGACATGCTCCCCGTTGACACCGAAGCGTTTTGGCACCATGACATGGAGGCGCACCGCGATAACTGTTTTTACGAAGATGCCCCACAGGTGGCTCTCGGCATCCGAATGAGCAACGAATGCGTCTACGCCGAACTGGGAGAGGAAGGGGACCCTTGGGGACAAGAACCGCGCGACCGCCGCATCGACCTGAATAAGCGCTATAGCGATAAGGCCGAAACAATCGTCGGCCGCCGACTGCTGCCGGAGGAACTCCCCTACGACGACGAAATGTTTCCGCCGATTCGCAGGATCGGAGAAGTGTTTGGGGGAACCTACGAACAAGGCGTAAAAACAGGAGAATGGCTGCACAGCCCGATCGAAACGCCTCGAGAACTGGAAAAAATGCTCGACGACGTCGACCGGACCGACTTGCGGGAGTTCATGCTCCCCAAAAACTGGGAAAGCGAGAAAATACGCATTTTCGAAACATACGGCAAAAAACCGCCGCTTATGCGCGGTATCCGGGGGCCCGTCACGCTCGCCATGTCCATATACGGCAACGAAAACCTGATCTTCCTCTATTACGATGCCCCGAACTTATTCGCGCGTTTTTCGGAAACCATCGGACGCGTTGTTCTGGAGATGGGAAAAGTCATGGATACAGAGGCCGGGTACAGTCCCGACCACGTACCCCCGGGATTCTCCTTCGCTGACGATGAATGCGCCCTGCTCACCCCCGAGATGTATGAAGTCTTCGGGTACCCGATCCTGAAGAACGTCTTTGACTATTACAGCCCCGAACCCGGGGATCGGCGATACCAGCATTCGGATTCGGCGATGGGACATATCGTACCGATCTTGGGACGGCTGAAGCTTACGGGCTGCAATTTCGGCCCTACGGTGCTCGTCAACGATATCAGACCGCATATGCCCCGCACCAGAATCGACGGTTGCCTGGCCCCCTTCACTTTCATGAACAACAATACGGATGACATTATCGAAGAGGTACGGCGAGATTGTGAAATGATTAAAGCCACCGGCACGAAAGGCCTCAACCTCCGTACCGCCGGCTCCATTAATAACGGCAGTCTGCTGACAAGCATGCATACCGTCATGTGGGCCATCCTGGAATACGGCAGGTATTGATAGTACAAAGGGAACAGCAATGAAAGAAGTGACCATCTTCACCGACGACCGTTCACCGGAATCCATCCGGGTCTTTGCCATTGGAGACACTGACAAACCAACCAGTCTTGTCTACCCGGATTGGCCGTCGTTCCTGGCTGACGGGCGCCGCTTTGTCATGTACACGGATGACGGCCCCACCATCTGCGATCCAGACGACGATTGTGCGTTACGCCCCATTTTTCCCGGCTTCAACGAGAAAAACTACCGTACGTTTCGTGTCTCCCCAGATGGGCGTTACGCCTTTTTTCGCAATGACGCTGCGAGTAAAGAACCCTCGTCCTTAACCATATCACGGGTGGATCTGTCGAACCTGCAAGTGGAAGATGTCTATCATTCGCACGGCGGGAAATTGCCGGGTACGGATGTTCCAATCCACCGCATGTCCTTCGATACCGTGTCCGCCGACAACCGTCGAACAGCCGGTGTGTGCCGACTGGATTCCAATACACAAAATGCCTTGTTTGGCCTTTTTGCATTGGACCTGGACACAAGCGAGTTTCACACAGTATGGATAGGCCCCTTCTTTAACAACGCACACCTGCGATATTGCCTTTCACCGGATCCCGATGCCGCACACGATTTGCTCGTGCAGATGAACCACGGGGCCCGGTACGACGAAAAGGGAACAATGCTTGCATCGCTCGGACCACCCGCGGACAAGGGAATCGACATACACGTCATTCGCGATGACGGCACTAATCGGCGTGACTTGCCGTTCGGTCGTGATGGTCTCGAATCATGCATCGGCCATCAAGTCTGGCGCGGACAACACAGCCGCTCGGTCGTCACCATTTCCCTCCAGAATAAGGATATCAGTTACGGGTGGGCGGATGGATCGAATCAGGACATTCTCGCCGGTGAACAAAGTCCGGTCGATATGGATGCGCCGCATCTCGGACGCCTTACTCCCGGCGCCCAACGTGTAACACTCTCACAGGGGTTCGATAAACCTCGCTTTAATCATCTGTCCTGTGATGCGTCCGGCATGACTTTCGCCTTCGATACCTTTCCCATCTTCGATGGGGAACGGGCGGGGATGCAAATTTACACGGGCAAGGCCGACAACACCACGGAACCGCTGCACTTGCAGTACATTCTCAACAGCGGCGTGACACTAAACAACAGCAATGGGTATCATTCCCACCCCGTGATCGCCCCCGACGGCAGTTTTCTCCTCTTCAATTCAAATCTGAGCGGGACAAAACAGGCCTACATGGTCACCGGCATCTAAAAGGTCTTGCGCCCGTGTTGGGAGCGCCGGTGGCTCCTTTCCGGCTTTTGGTGGTTGGCATGTTACAGTATTGACACCGGACAGGCAGTACGGCGGTCCTCCGAGCCGCCAGTGTTGTATCGGTGAAGCGCGGACCGGAAGACCCGCAATACTTGTATGTAGCTGGGTGAGTGTGACGTGGTGACTTACCCCCATACATACCGTTGCTCAATGAAAGGAACACAATGGACACTCATACTTTCGCTGGCTTGGATGGACGGAATCGACAGGAAAAACCCCGTACCACGGGTAGAACCATGGTAATCGATTGGGGGATGGGACCCCATGCGCAGGAAGATCTTCTGGTAACCGCGGCACCGTTCTTTGACTTCGCCAAGGTGGCCGTCGGCATATCGAGACTCCTCGACAACGAACTGTTAACAACAAAAATCGACACTTATCGTGAGCACGGCATCGAAGCGTTTCCCGGTGGACAGTTCCTGGAGTACGCCGAAATGCAGGGGCGCACTGACATGTATTTACCGGCCGTAGCAGAAGCCGGATACCGGTGGATGGAAGTCTCCGATAACCTGGCGCCGGTCGAACTCGCCTGGAAAACGAAGTTGATCAAACAGGCAGTTGACGAGTACGCCATGCAGGTGTTCGGCGAAGTCGGCAAGAAAGAAGGCCTGGGCAAAGGGGTCCCCATGCTCGACGATGCGAAAGCCTGCCTGGATGCCGGCGCCTCCATTATCTTGCTTGAAGCAGCGGAACTCATTCAACCCGAGACAGCAACCGAAGTCGAGCACATTGTCCAGGCAATAGGCGTCGACCAAGTTATGTTCGAACTCCCCGGGCCCTGGATCGAGGGGGTAAACCTCTTCGACATTCATCGCATGCGGCGGGAGTTGATCGACCGCTATGGCCCGGACGTGAACCTGGGCAATGTGGATGCAGGCGAAATCGTCGCCGTAGAAGCGTACCGCCGTGCTTTGGGCGTGAACGCAGGCCACAGTCCTGAATAGACCTGATGTAAAAAGGCCGGAGAGTGCCTGGATGATGCGCGCCGCCAAGAACTGCGAATTCCTACGTAAGTATAAGTTCTCCGGGACTGCGTAGTCGGTCAATCGTAAGTTTGTGCTGGTCCGCGTCAAAGCTCCAACGTCTCGTCGGCAACTGCTCACCGTCAACAGTCACGGAAGTGGGAACCATATCGGGAAGAATAATTCGGAACGACCATTCTCGCCGTTTCAGGTGGCCATCAAAGCTGCCCTTCGGTTCGTCGATTTTGACCGAGACGCACTCACCGTCGTTCTCTGCCGTAATGCGAGTAGTAGCATAGTCACCTTCGTGATGCTTGAGCGACACTCCGTCGTCCTCATAGAAAACCAGTGATGACTTACCGTCCTCGGGAAATACGTACAGTTCGATGGGATCGACCGGTTTTTCACCTCTATACTGCATCTCCGGTCCAAGTGGTATGATTGCGCCGCTTCTGACAAACAGACCGCCGCCGCGATCTTCAGGCCAGGAAATTTCTCTGTGCCGCCCGCCTTCCAAAATCTCTCCAGTCCAGAAATCCATCCACCTGCCTTCCGGGAAATATGCAGTCTTCTTGTAAATGACCACCATCAGGTCTCTTCCAAGCAGGTATTGATGAAGGTTGTCCCGACAATGTCTATCCGAGGGGAACTCCAATGCCAATGGAACCATCAGGGGATAACCGGTCCGAGTAGACTGCCAGGCCCACGAATAGAGGTACGGAATCAACCGTGAGCGCAGTTGGCCGTAGTATTTATGAGCAGCGGCCAGACTGTTGCCTTGCAGCCAGGGCATACGGAAATAGTTCCAGCTGTTGATCTGACTCCACGGCTGGAGATAACCGAAGTGAATGCCTTCAAGCTCACTTACCTCCATGTCATTAGTGGCCCAGGCATGACCCACCATGGACGTATTGAGCATTGCACCGAGGGTCCCCAGCCCGCCGCCGGTGTCGCCCGTCCATGTGCCGCACCACGCTTGAAAACCAATCCACCCAGCTACCGTGAAAACGACCGCCCGCCGCCCGGTATGCTCTTCAAACCCCTCATGCATCTGGCGACTGTAAAGAAGAGGATACAAATTGTGCATCTCGCCGTCCGTCATACCATTTCCCCAGATACGATCAGGGTGTTCCATAACCTGAAAGGCGCCGTCCTGTTTGAAGAAATCGACACCTTGATCCACAAATTTCTTCAGATGCTCAAACCAAGGTTCTTCTCGTTTCGTATACTGATCCAGAAAGCGTTTCCGTGAAAAGTGTTCGTCCACTTCCATCTCGCTATGCCGCGCCGACGTTCCGCGAAGACCGCCCTCCATGTTTTCTCTGCCGATTCTCCGCTCGGCTTCGTAGGACAAGTCGTACTCATTGCATAACCAAAGCTCAAAATGATATCCCATTCGCTTGAGAGCATTTATGAAGTTATGCGGCCCATTTGGTGCGTAGAAAGGAATGGGAAACCGCCCATTGTCCCACTTCTTTTCCGTAGATAAGTCGTAACGCGTCTCCATCCAGCCGGGTTCAAGTCCGAGGACATCGCAGGGAATCCCCTCACGCCGAAAATTCCATGCATCGTTGATCGCTTCGTAATCGTTAGCATGATCACGGCATATATACCATAGACCGAAGGCCCACCGAGGCGGCAACTTGGGTTTTCCCGTCAGATCGGTATAACTATCCAGCAACTCCCGATAGGAGGATCCCACCATGACGTAATAGTCAATGGCGCCACTCTGGTCACGCCAGAAGAACTCGCCGTCGCGAGTGGCGCACATGTCAAATACGATGTGATGCGTCGTGTTCACCAGTACACCGCCGCCGTTTGTTGACATAAAGAAAGGAACCGGTATGTATGACTGAACATTGCAGACATGGCAGTCCGCTTTGTGCCCGCGATGAAACAGCCGCTCACGAGTTTGGTCCCCAAAACCACACCAGTCCTCGTCTGGCTGTGCGGCAAACCTGACTTCCGAACCCGATGAATTCAGACTGAAGCCCACTTGTCTGAGCACTGGGCAATCGTCTCCAGCACGTTGAATGTCAAGCGTTTTTTTGTCCGTCGAATACACAACGTTCATTTTTTGCGTGGATGATTGCCAGCCTGAGTCGTCTTCCGAATGTTCAACCTCCAGATCGGGCGTGGAAGGATGGACAATGAAGCCATACCGGTTTAGGCCACTGTCCCCGCAATCACGGCCGGGGACAAAAACGCGAATCCGCACGATATCTTCCCGCACAAAGTGTGTCTCTACGCAAACCCCGTCAATCATGTGCCTGGTCGGTACTTCCATAATCGATTCCTGTTAAACCAAGTGGTTTTCGAGTCGTTGTGGCTAATACTGCAGGCTAATCCAGCGCAAGTCCCAGTAAAACGAGTTCTAACCCCTGAAGAGTCCCAGGGATAATTTCAAGACGAGCGAGTTCTTTATCGGGATGCGGATTGACCCAGGTGTACGTCGGGATGTTGACCTCAATCGAATTGCTCAGCACACCGGACAGACCGGTCTCGGCAAAACTCGCCGGTGCCGGATCGTTCCAGTCATTGACGTGAAAACGGAATCTCGTTTCGAATTCAGCTTGCGTACCATCCTGATAGTGAAACACATAAGTCCCCGGAGTCTTTCCCCTGTACGGCTCCTGCTTGGCCGTGTTCAATGACATCCCGACGGGTTGCTTGTTGACGCAGTGAAGAAACGTCACGTGTCGCGCCCGACCCGAAAGAGACATCGTCACGTTCGCCTTCCCGGGGGCTGCTACCAAGCCCGCCGGGCGACCGTTCTTGCGGAAGGACTCGCACGTAATACCGCGGTAGTTTCTCGCCTGCGTCATCAGGAAGTCGAGTTCACTGCCGGAAGGAAACCCGAGAACGTCCACGAGTTCGCTTTCCGATACCAGTACTTCCTCCGGAGGTTCAGCCGAGCGGCCGCCACTGCTCCATGGAAGCTCGCTCCCGTAGCGGTAGGCTGCCTGTCGGTAGTATTCGGCGGGAAGGAATGTTATGCGCTCGAGGTCGCAGTCTTCCGGAGACCAGGACAGGTGAGCACCCAAACCAATGGCCGTCGCCAAGTTGGCGGATAACGCATTCGGACTGGTCGCGTTCCACACGGTCTGACAGTAACCCATGCCACCGTTGCGGTACACCGTTCCGATCGTTTGCGCTACATTCTTTGGATTGTGCCACGGACAACCGATGGTGGGATAACCCTCCGCAATCAGCGTCTCGAGGAATGGCGTTAAAGGGACCCCATACCACCAGTACATCATAACAATATCCTTAGGGAATTTTTCCAGCAACTTTTCACCGGACATCTCAAGCGCACCACCGTTATGGTATGGATCCAGCATGTCCGCCCACATGTACATGGTCACGCCTTGTTCCTTCAAAACATCGTACGTTTTCATTGCGGTTTCCAGCACATATTGCCAACGAGTGAGATCCCGGGCTTTATCCCGGGGGTTCGTGTTCATGTCGTCAAACTGAATCTCGTCATGGCCAATAAAAAAATGCTCGAGATCCATCGTATCCACCACTTCTTCAATCAGGTCATGGATAAGGGGGGCGGACTCGGGGTGGGAAACACAGAAATTCTTGAAGATTGCACTTTTCCGGCGCGTCCCGACATCCAAATCCGGACGCACGGCCAAATGACGGTACCGGGGTTGTGACAAAATGTAGCCGGCTTTGGACCAGGCATGATGAAACGGTATAACCTTGATGCCTCTGGCCCGTGCATACGCAGCCAACTCTTCCCAGTCTTCCTTCGTGGATGTATCGCCGCCAATGCCTGGGTGGCTCGAGAACGGGAACGGCGTCGGCCCCATATACGAATAAATAAACGGGAAAACCGCGTTCATGCGCAAGAGGAAAAGAATGTCTATTTGAGGCTTGACTGCCTCGGGATTGTTGTAAGGACTTAAGATCATGCCGCGAAAATCCAGGCGCGGGGCGTCGTACATCACCATCTGCGCCAATGCCGGCGCCGGTTTGCTCTTGCCTGCGCTGCCCAGCACCCCAAGCGTCGCCAGTCCGCGAAGAACACCTTCAGGCGCGGCGGCCGATATGGATATATCGTCCGCGGCAATTTCCAGCTTGAACGCTTCGTCGGAGGATAACTGCTCCCGATCTGCCTCACTCAAATGACCGAAAAGCTTCTTTCGCGTTTCTATTGCCAGGTGGACGTCAACAGTGGCAACGTACGCATTATCGCGGCAAACTCCCCTGCGCACAAGGTCTTTCACGCCGTCATTGATGGACACATTTGTC
>JAIPIM010000150.1 GCA_021734725.1 Minisyncoccota bacterium
GCTGTACACGATTGCGGGGATGTCCGGATCGGCGGTCTTGACCGGCAGGGGGCGCTCGTCCCAGTACCGATATGCGCTCGTATCTTCCTTCTCTACAATGTCCAGCACGGGCTGCGCGAGTTTATGATTTTCCTTATGTGCTTGGACCCACCCGCGTCCGAATCCTCCGTATCCATCCAGCTCGTGCAGAAGACGCACGGCGGTAAAGGTGCGCTGTGTCCAGGGATCCGCCGCCAATTTGCCCTGATCGTCCAGTAGTACGGCCCACACACCCGCCAGTTCACCGGTTGTGGCCAACTGGAGATACTCGCGGGTAAACCGATCCTGCACATCGCCCTGTGAGTATTTCCACTCCCAATCGTATTGCACCGTGGCGAACGAAAGCATGGGCAGCGGGCTGAAACTGGTCATGTGCGGGAACGTGATCGGCAGCATGCCGCGTTCGTTCATCATAACAAACGTTCGCTTGGCCAGGTCGCGCATGGCCCAGATGGGGGCGGCTGGAACAACCGATCCGTCCGGGCGGCGATACACCGAGTCGTACATTTCCGTGTTGTAGCACTTGTAGAAAAAGAAATTATCCCAGTACACGCCTTTGTTATCGGCGATCTCGAACGACCGCGCGTACCAGTAAAGGTTGTAGTCAATGTACGACTCGGTCGGCAGAACCTGGTAGCATCCGCGGGAGTTGCTCTTGGGGCCGCGGCGCAGATCGCCGAGGTTCCATTCGTCCTTGAACGTCTCGGCTTCCTCGAACAGCGGACAGGTGCCCGGGTTGTAATAAAAGATCATCTTCCGATTGTAACAACGGCGCAGATTGAGCCGCGCGTGAGCAATAAAAGACTTCACCGTGCCTTCGCCGTAGGGCTCGAAGTATTGTCTGCCGTGTTCAATGACTCGGTTAATGTCCGCGCTGCTCAATTTCTCCTGTGTCCCGCGCTTCAGCATTTCCCACAGGAACATGTCTTTCCCGGCGGGATAGACCGAACCGCAATTGCCGCGCGCCAGCCAGTTGACATCGGTGCCGAGCAGCTCGTACTGGTCTTTGTAGTAGCGATAACGCCACCAATTCGGATCTTCTTCGGGTGCCGTCAGCCGGGGTTTGACCGGGGCGCCGAGCAACCCGAATGTGAGGGTGCGCGGAGCGTCGATTTCCTGTGGCGCATTGATCAGGTGTACGCGGAGGATTACCTGGTCGCCTCTGCGAACGACATCCAGGTTGGGTGTTTCCGGATCCCAGCCCCAATTCTTGTCGTTCTCCGCAAACCAGCAGATACCACGCACGGCGTTACCCAAGTAGACATAGGGACAAAAGTTTCGGATAAAGTCGCCGTACTTCACTTTCGTGGCGTCCCAGACCACTCCTTCACCCTCGGGAAGCCGTTGTGCAACCGGCGCGCGGATGTTATCCGCGTTCGCGTGGATCAGCGTTGCGGCGTCGGCACTGAACGGAATCTCCAACGTCAGGTTGTCGACGGCCTGACCCTTACTCGGCAATACTGTGAGATCGACCCGGACGGTCCCGTCGTAATCCCAGGTGGTCTTCGCTTTTGCGTGCAGCGCGCCGGCCTGCCATTCGCTTTCGGCAATCACTTCATGATCTTCCGCCGATACGATCTTCATCGGTTGTGCCTGTACCGGCGTCGCTTGTCCGGCCACGGTCGCCACATAACGCATGGGCTCCGCGAGTATGCTTTTCGCGATTCCCGTATTGTCCGAGGTCGACGTCAGCTGATCCCAGAGCCCGACATCGTTGATCGCATGTTCCTTCAGGACTGTATGGAGCACCTTGCCGTCGACCTCGATCGGGGTGAATGGCGGATAGACTTCCGTACTGCGTCCCATGGGATTGTTTTCCCACGGAAACCGCTTGCGCTCGAAACGCTTCACCATTTCCACATCGGGCACATTTTCACCCTCGATGTTCAGCGCAATTTCATACAGTCCTTCCAGGGGCGGCAGTTCGAACGCCTTCTCGCACCGACGATCCACGAATTCGGCAATTGGGAAAGTGACTGTTTTCACGACTTCTTTATCTACTTGTGTCCGGATCTCCCCCATGACTCCGGTTGGCTTGGCGTCATCCGATAATCCCGACAAGTCCGCCCTGATACGCAACTTGTTTCTGGAAGGATAATAGGCAAAATCGAAGTCCAATTCCGGAGCATCCTTCGGTTTCCCCACAATCCAGCGGTAAGGCTCGTTCGCCCTGGACCACTTGACCATGCGCTCGTAGAACGTTATTTCGCCGTCCGCGGATGCAACGGTCGCGGTCAGTTCATATCCCTGGCTCGGGTCGCTCTCGCCCAACGCAATGGCAATGGATTCTTTCGCACCTGGCGGCAACGTCAGTGATTTTTCCTGCTTACGCTCCGGCATGGCGGACGGTGTCAGGAGAAGCGATGCGTTGACCTCGAGGGGCGTGTCAAACGTATTCTCCACGATCAGGCTGCCCTTTGCGGGCGGAAAGCACGGATCGCTCTCCCATTCGAAACGCGCACTTGGCGCCGGATCTTTGGTAAAGGCGAACCGCATGCCGCTGAACGGATATCCCCCGGTGAGCGACGAAAACTGATAGGCATGCCAGTCACGGCATAGGTTAATGGTCCACACACCATCCGTGGTTTTTCGTCCCTCGTCAACGGTGTTCATGCTTTCCAGCGGAATCGCGCACTCGAAATGCCAGAAACCGTCGTGTACACCGCTGACGCGCGGCCAGCCCCCCGCCCACGCGACTTCTTCGTCAGGGTTCCCTTGCGTGTGAATGAACCATCCGACGTGATCCAGCGAATTGGCGAGCATCTGATAGTCCACTCTGTCGGGAGAATCCGGTGTTGGGCAGACATATATTTCCACGGCATCGTCCCCCACCACTTTCAGCGTATCCCTCTTCACGTTCGCGGTCAACGGACCTTCGTCCGGCGTCTGCGACAGTATTCCCACGTAAATAGTCGTTTCATCCGCGCCCACGTACATGCGGATACGCCGTCGATCCAGTTTCCTGCCCTGGAACGACGCCACTCCATCGAAGCCCGCGCCGCGCGCCCACTCGCCGGGTTCAATCTTGCCGTCAATGGCCGGCGGTTTGTCCATCAGGGGAATCGTCATCTCCGCGCGTGCCCGCGAAAGACTCACGGCTAACACACTCAACCCGAAGACCATCAAGAGGCGGCGCATCCATGTTTTTCGGACGTTAGTCATGTCAAATAATCCTTTTTTTTTCGGTTCTTCACGGTTTTCTGTAAAATGTCGGGTTGTTGAACGTCAAGTTTTCAAGTTGAGAACTCTGACGGTCATAGTTCCGCGTTTACGCGGCAGCCATCCGGAGGCTTGCAGCCCCCGGACGCAGAGCGGCTGAACTGGCAGACGCGATGTCGTCCCGGCTGGGCTACGCTCTCCGAAAGCCGCCCGCTCGCTGAAGACTCGCTGCCACTGCCGCCTGAAGACGGAACTCTGACACTGATGCGGGTCGGCGTACATACAATTGGTGGCGCAACTCCCTTCAGCATTCAACATTTCACTTTTTCAGAAAACCGAAAAGGTCCTCTTTTTCTCACCGCCGCCTTATCGGTACTCCAACGGAACAACAGCATAGTCGTGCGGCTTTAGACCTCCGACGTTCACTGTCGCCCAGCCTTCACTGTCCACGGATATCCGGTCGTCCCCGTTCACGAATTCCGTGGCGTTACTGAAATCGGCGCGGCCAAGTCCGACGGGATGGATCCGCACGGTTACGGCCTCTCGGTCTTCCCGACTGTGATTGAAGATCACCAGCACGAGTTTTCCCTCCTGGGCATACGCGCTGGTCAGCACATTGTCCGTCCTACATTGAAGATGGTCGTTGACGGAGGGCAGCCAGTAAGGAAAAAAGCGAGCGCTTTTATCCAGTGCCAGCGTTTTTCGCCAGCCGTGTTTCAGGTAGTAGCTCTCGACATCGTGCAGGAGCAGGTATCCATGGTAGGACCGCCATTGTGCTCGTTTCCATTCCGGTTTGCCAGACCAGTCGCCGTGGAATTCCGGGATGAAGATGGTCGTAATGCCCCAGTGGTGTGGGGTTTCCATTGTCTGGAAGTGATCCAACGGCCAGATTTCCGAAAAATAGCGTTCGTTATCGGGACGAATAAAGCGGTTCTCCCCGTCCATCATGAGATCGACGAACGAATAGGCCGGCGCCATAAAGGTGTCGGTGGAGTGAGTAAAGATGCACGGCTCAAGCCCCTCGTTCATGATGACGGTGCGGAGCCGCTTGAAGAATTGGCGCAGCCCGAACAGGTTGTAACCGGGTTGTATGCGCCCGTCCGCCAGACGGTACCCGCAACCTGTTTCGAGTTTTCGACATAGCACGGGGTAAGCGTTGTCAAAATAGAACCCGCGGACACGGTTCTCGTGCACCCAGCGCCGGTACCGGAACAGACGGTAGTTGATGTGCGCCGGAACCTTGCACCAGCCGCCGTGGCCGTCGCAGGCGATTTCGGGCTTCATCAGCCTCCAGAACTCCTGTCCCGTGGGCCCCTTCAGCTTTGGGTGCGGCGGATCCGCTAAATGGGTATAGTTAATGGTCTGATACGGAAGGTAGATACGCCCTTCACCCGTCAGACGTTGATTGTACCATTTGTTCTTCCACCAGTCGACCGGAAACGGGGAATTGGCACGCCGCCCGTCCGGTAAGACCGTACCGTCCCACCCCGTTAAGTGATAAGGGCTCCCCGCGTAATAAGAATTCTGTGCGCCGACAAAGGAACAAAGGTTGTCGATCTTCCCAGCTACGGCGCGAAAATCGTCGGGCAGTGGCTTGACCGGCGTTGCCTGTAGGGAAAACGTGATCGTTCGCGGCGCGTCCAGGACCGCCGGACGGCTGATGAAGTTGAATACAAGATGCACCGTATTCGCGGCCGAGCGAATGACTTCGAATGCCGGCACGTCGTCGTTCGGTATCCATCCCCTGTCGTTATCGGCCATGTAGGCCAGCCCTCCCCTGCCGGCACGCCCGAGCCAGATATAGGGCTTAAAACTGCCGACCGTCATGCGTGCGCTGTCAGCGATCTTGCCCCGACTCATGGTGGAATCCCACAGCAATCCCGCATCCCCCGACAGCCGACCGGCCCACACGCTTTGCCGCATCGCGGCCCCGGCCGAATGCAGGTGCGTGGCAAATGCGCCCTGGACGGGAATGACGAGGCGCAGAGCACGCAAGTTGACGGGGGCCTCCGGTTCGAGACGCAAGGTGAACAGCGTGAACCCGTCGTACTCGGTCTCCGACCGGACAAATACCCGCAACCGCGATTTACCGACCTGTCCCGCCAGAGCGCTTTCCGCGCTGAAGCGAGCCGCTTCCTGCGCCTTTACGGCGAACGGAGACACAACGGTAAAAGGAACCTCCGTTTCTTTGCCTTGCTCGCCGGTTTGAGCTTCCAAGCGAAAAGGGCCGGTTAAAATATCTTCACCGGCGGTCCGCACTTGCTCGAACAAGCCGGAGTCCGCAAAGACATAACGCCGCCCCCAGACGCTGACGCTTTTCTTCGCCGCGTCGTATTGAATGGGCGTCCAGGGCGAAAGCACCTGGTCACTAATGCCAAGATCGGTTGCTTCCCACGGCAGCTTGACTCTCTCGAACGTCGCCGAGACCGTGCCGGAGACCTCCTGCCCCCACAGCGTGGCGACAACAGTGTACGTCCCCTCAGCCAGGTCTTGAAGCTCAAGCGACTTGCGCGCAAGCGCGGTGTATGTCACTCGTTCCTCCGGTATGAGCGATCCGCGCGGAACCACCGCCGTAAAATCCTTAATGGTAAACCTGACCACCGTCCGCCCTTCGGGTCCGAAAATGCTGACATCGGCTTTCTCGAGCCGCCGCCCGACCACCATATTTCGCCCGTCGAGAGTCACCAGCGCTTTACCGTATGTGGGATAATAATCAACCCGGAGTTCCGGCGCGTACGCGGCATTTGGTCGAGAATCGTCAAGCGACCCGGTGAGGCAGCGGTTGCCGCGACCGGTAGATCCCTTATTACCCGCGGGCACTTTTATCCCGGCATCGTACAACGTGTTGAACTCATAGCGATTATCGCCTACGCCCTGCCCTCCGGATTCAACCAGCGAACCGCCAATGAACGTGCAACGGCGCACAACCACGCCATGCGCGTGGTTACTGATAAAAATGCCATGGCGTTCGTTCCCGCGGAATACGCAGTTCTCCACAGTCACCCGCCCGTTATTGAGTATCCAGAGCCCGTTACCCGTGCCCCATCCATCGACGGAAGCACCGCGGAACTCGAATCCGCTGATCGTGACACCCCCCAAAGTCGCCATCACGCCGTTCGGCCTGCCTGCGGCGTCGATGACGACGGAACTGCTCTCGCCAGCGGCGGGCTGCAACGGCGTCCCCTTTTCGTCCACGGCCTGCCAAACCGTGTTTCCCGGTACGTTGAAACCACCCTCGTATGTGCCCGGATAAACCAGGATTTTGTCGCCCGCTTTGAGTTGATTTTCCTGGAGAAGTTGTGCCGGGCTCGCGGCGTCGCGCTGTTTCTTATCGGCGTCGCCCTGCATGACCGTCCACGTCCGAGCCGAAACTACGGTGGTGGTAACGACGAGTGAAAGCAAGGCAGCAATAGTGTGTGAGCAGTGAATCGATGCTTTATAACGCATACGTTCCCCTCAATTTACGGTTCTTCAGGTCCTGCCGTGAGTGTATTGGCGTGTTCTATGCCTGTCCCATGCGGCGCGCTTCCTCGAGGACGTTTTACCGGTCCGGTCTGCGTTCCGCGTTTACGCGGCAGCCGGAGCGAGTCTTCAGCGAGCGGAATGCGGTTATTGCTCCCGTCGACGCTTATGGGTAACCGACAGTGCCAGCGAGCGCCGTGTACTGTTTCGGAATTGTACCGCACCCCTCTTTTTGTCGTAGTTTGCCGACGACGAAAGCAGGGGCGTCAACCGGCGCATTGGCGGGCCCGGAGACCCGCTTTACTTGTGCGCCGGTGTTGAGCGTCTTCATTCCGCCGTCTCGATCCTGAGGAGCCGGAAATCATGTTCCTTAACGGGTACGGTCAGGGTGCCCTTGCGGATCTTGAACGTCCCGCCGAACTCCAGATCCAAAGTATCAATTTCGTTTTTCCCGCGCGGTATTCCCAGGTTTTTCTCGTTCAATTCCAGTGGGATCAGTGTGTCGTCGTAGGTCATGTTGGCGACGAGCAGCATCACGGCCGAACCATCGTTCTTCTTCCAGGCCGAGACGTAGATATCCCCGGGGGTCGGCTTGGTCGGCGGCGTATCCCCCCAGTAACCGAGGAAGGTCACATCTCCGAGTCCGAAAGATTTGCGCACGTCACGTCCCTTGTGCAACGTATCGTAGTTGGGCAGCCAGGCGGGGTAGATCAGCATATCGTGGACCCAGAGGTAGCCCATGGCTGAACGGGTGCTTACGGGATGCTCGGGAAGGAATGTGGGCACGACGCCCCATTGCTTGAGCGTGAAGCATGCGCGCGCCGCTCCGGGGGGCATGACTTCGTCATCGCTGTAGTGACGTCCCTGGACTTGGTGGGGGCCGGTATTGAAATGCTCCCCGTTCATGTGCATATCCGCAAAACTGAGGATGGGAATGGCCACCTGGTTGCTGTGATGCATCATGACCTTTCCTTCGGGATCCTGGTGGATGAAGTTGTAGATGCGTTTCTGGAAATCGCGAAACGCAAAGATATCCACGGATCCACGAGTCGAGCCGTCCGGCGCCGTCCAGGTGTATCCGGAGAACGGATTGTTCACTTGACGGATACACGTATCCAGGTAAACGGATCGGAGGTTGTACTTCTCCCGCATGCTTTTCAGTTTGTAAAGATAGAAATCGGGCCAGGAACTGGCCATGTTCTGAGCTGTGTAACTGACGATATTACCGGCCGTTCCCGCTGCCTTGCCGGCCGGCGGCCGCGGAGCGCTCCAACTGGTGTGCCAGAGGTGGCCCCAGAGCCATTGTTCCGGTACGGGATGTCCGTTTTCCATATACACCCGACCGGCGAAGAAATTGCTCAGCATCGGCAGACGCCAGGGGTTTTTATTGGCCGCACTGAAGCGCTCCGGGTTCTTCGGAGGATACGGAAAGGAGAAGACGGTGTACCATCCCCAATCCTGGGTCGGTCTGCCTTCCCAGGTGCGCCACTCGTCCGGACGCGGCTTGGCCGGTGTCGCCATGGTGCCGAACGTGATGGTGACCGGTTCGTTCAGAGGGGTCCCTTCGCGCAGCATATCGACGGTTACATCCACCGTGCGGCGGCTCGGGACAATGTGGATCAAATCCTTGTCGTCCGGGTGACTCCAGCCCTTCGGCGCTTCCGCGAACCAGCAGAATCCACGCTCGTTGTCGCCGAGCCAGACATTGGATTCAAATCCGGTTACTAACGGTTCATCGCCAACAAAGTTCGCTGTTTCACGGGTCGGCCGTCCGTACGCGTTTCCACCCCAGACATGGTAATACAACGCCCGTTCTTTGGCGAACGGAAAGACGAGACGCAGTCCGTCGACCGTGACGCCGGCCTTCATGGGTGTCAGCGTAACGTCATACCGTGTAAACCCGTCGAACTCGTAGCGCGCCTCGATCGTCAGGTTAAAATCCTCCAGTTCGACCGCGCCTACCGTTTCAATGCGGTCGCCCGCTTTGCGCTTGACCAGCAATGTTGGGCGTCGACCCCCTAATGACTTACCGTCAATCTCCAAGGTCGGTGCCGAAGCGAAGATCGGTTCGTCCAGGCAACGCACCTGCCTGGGCAACCCCGCCGTTCGGCGCAGATCGAATTCCTTGGCCCAGCACGTAATCACGTCTTTTCGGATCTCCATGGGCGTCCACGGTTCCGGAACGGCGGGGGCCTTACCGATATCGTTGCCCAGCCATTTCTGCTGTTCCACGATGGCGTCTTCGATCTCGTCAATGGTCGGTCGCCAATCCGCGGCTTCGGCAGCCTTACGCTCGGCGGCGGTTGCATCCTTTTTTACGACCGGTTTCTTTGGCTTCCGCACCTCTTCGGGCTGGTCTTTCAGAAACGGGACCGCGCCGAGGTAGCTCTTGTTGAATGAAATGAAGCGCCGATAGAGGATCTCGCCGGGCTCTTCGAACGCCGTGACTTCGAGCAACCCCGAGGTTTGGTCTCCAAGGTCAAGCATCAACTGCCCGGCGGATTGCTCAGGGGAGGCTTCCGCGCGTTCGCTGGCCAACGGCACAATGCCCTTGGGCGGGTACGCCGTGGCGCGTACGGTCAGCGCGCCGCCGCCCGCCAACTGCCATGGTACCTGCAGCGTGCCGTTATCCCGATTAATCACACCGATCCGCACCCCGGGCTTCTCGGACGCGACGAATTTAACGAGACCGTACTTGGTGGCCTCGTGGAAACTTCCGGAAGGCGACCACTGGCCGCTGGTGCAAACCACGTTCATTTTCCAGCGATGCCCGGGCTCGGGCTTGAACGCATTAATTGTCTCGTACGGGATGGCGACTTCGGCGGTCCACCATTCGTCGTCAATCGCGCAGTTCACTGTCCAGGGAGCGTCGTACTCACGATCCGTA
>JAIPIM010000151.1 GCA_021734725.1 Minisyncoccota bacterium
AGGTACTTGCTGACGGCCATCAATTGGCCGGATGTGGCGACATTCATGTAAACAGCCAACGCGGAGCCCCAGATGTCATGGGCCGCAGCGTTTTCCGTGGAGGCTCGGGAAAGGGCGCTATCCTTATCCCAGAGATACATGCGAATGCGCTTGGAAATATGTTCCGCATTTGCGCGCCACATGTCGGCATCGCCATCTCGGCCGAGACTCTGAGCCATGTCGGCCAAATCGTTCTGTGCCTGAACGTATAGCAGAGAGCTGTAAAGCAAGTCACCTTTTTTGTTCGGCGTTGACGTATAGCCGTCTGCATATGCGGTCGACGGTATGTCGGGAGCGATATGGACCAGTTCTGTCCGGGCGTGACAGGGCAGGGTTGTGATGCCCTTGATCAAGCGGGGCAACGCCTTTTTCAGGAACGCGAGATCGCCGGTCTTTTGGTATACATGCCAGGTGATGGAAACTACGGCCTGCGGCACGTCGTAGGCGGGTGCCGATTCGCCGACTGGATTGCCTCGTCCATAATGTGGGGTTCCATCGCTGGCAAGCGTTTCAGGGAACAGTCCATCCTCCCGCTGCGTCGCCAGCAGGCGTTCAATCATGTTTTGCAGGTCCTGTACGTCCAGTGTGTCAGGACTGCCGGCCAAGAGTGAGGCGAAGTCTCGTGTTCGGAAATGACTTGAGGTATGGGATGCATCCGGCAGATAAAGAGAGCCCCCCATGTCCGCAGTCACGCGGCAGCGAGTCGTCAGATCGTTTGCATAATCGGCCAGGAACGCGATGGCGTCTTCCGTTGTATGAGGCAGAGTTGCAACGTTTTCAGTGTCCACAATCTCGCCGCGCGCGTGAAGATGCCGAGTATCGAATTCAGGCAATTCCATAACACATGCTCCGGCAGGAAAGTCTTTACCCTTGCGGTTTTTTACGCCGGATAATGTTGTTTTTTTCATCCAAGATAATGATCGTAGGCTCGAATTGTCGAGCCGTATCAGCATCGAGGCTGGCGAACGTCATTATGGTGATTGTGTCCCCTACGCTGCCGCGACGGGCCGCCGCGCCATTCAGGCAGAATGTCTTGCTCCCACGCTCTTCCGGGATGGCATACGTTTCAAGCCGTTCACCATTGGTTGCATTAACAATCAGCAGCTTCTCATAGGGAATGATTCCGGCTGCATCCATTAAATCCCGGTCAATGCCGAGGCTGCCTTCGTACATCAGTTCACACTCGGTGATCCGAGCTTGATGAATCTTATTCTTAAGTATTTGCACGTTCATAAGCGGGACTCTTGCCTGGTGCTCTGGCGTTGGTTACGGTGTATGATTAGTTTCCGGAGGCTTCTTGTTCCATCGCCAACACACGAAGACGGAGGGCATTGAGCTTGATGAAACCGTCCGCATCCGCCTGGTTGTAGACGCTATCCTCTTCGAATGTGGCTATATCCGGGCGGTAGAGAGAGTGTGGTGATCGCCGCCCCGTAACATGGCAGGCGCCCTTGAACAGCTTGCAGCGGACATCGCCCGTGACATTGTGCTGACTCTCGGTCACAGCCGCCTGCAGCATCTTGCGCTCGGGTGAAAACCAGAAACCGTTGTATACAAGTTCCGCGTACTTTGGAATGAATGAATCCCGGAGGTGCATGACCTCACGGTCCATGGTAATTGTTTCCAAGGCGCGGTGTGCGTGATGAAGCACCGTTCCTCCGGGTGTTTCGTATACTCCGCGAGATTTCATCCCGACAAAACGATTTTCTACAATATCGATACGCCCGACGCCATGTGCTCCGGCCTGCCGGTTCAAGGCTGCCAGAAGATCGGCGGGAGACATGGCTGTACCGTTCAGTGCGGTAGGGAGCCCTTCCGCGAAGGAGATTACCACTTGTTCCGGCTCGTCAGGAGTCTCGGCAAGCGGCGTGGTAAGCATGCACATGGAATCGGGCGCGGCTTCCCACGGGTCTTCAAGTACTCCGCCTTCGAAGCTGATGTGCAAGATATTGCGATCCATGCTGTACGGTTTTTCCTGGGTTACAGGTACGGCAATGCCGTGATCCCTGGCGTATTCGATCAAGTCGGTTCGCGAACGGAATCGCCAGTTGTCCAGACGCCAGGGAGCGATCACCTGGATATGCGGCTCCAGAGCATATGCCGTCAACTCAAAACGCACTTGATCGTTACCTTTTCCGGTGGCGCCGTGGCAGATGGCTTCGGCACCTTCCGCGCGGGCAACTTCGACCAGCCGTTTGGCGATCAACGGACGTGCAATGGAGGTCCCCAGCAGGTAATTACCTTCGTAAATTGCATTGGCCTGCATCATGGGAAACACGTAATCCTGGACAAACAGTTCCCGCAGATCCTCGATATAGCTTTTGACCGCACCGGTACGGTACGCTTTTTCGTCCAGTCCGGAGAGTTCTTCTTCCTGCCCAAGATCGGCGCAGAAGGTGATGACCTCGGCGTTGTATTCCTCCTGCAGCCACTTTAGAATTACGGAAGTATCGAGACCTCCTGAATACGCCAGTACAACTTTCATGAACAGTCCACCTGTGTCAACTATTGGTCCTAACCGTGAATACGTGGTGGGCGGTTTACACGATGGAAGTGTGTAAAGCCCGTATTTAACCCATTTATCAAACCGGTACCATAGCACTCCAACGGTCCGGTGGCAATTGCGTGTTGCGGTTGAATCGACCCTGTATGGCGTGTCTTACGCTTTGAAAAGCGTCTATCCTCGACTATAGTTCAATCTGTACATTGCCGAATGCTGAACACATTCACGTATCTGTGCTAAAGAAGAGACTAAGGAAAGGACGGAGATCATGACTGCAATTTATGATGTGACAGCGCGTGAAATTATCGACTCTCGCGGTAATCCTACCGTTGAAGTGGATGTAACGCTTGAAAGCGGCATCGTCGGGCGTGCGGCAGTCCCCTCGGGCGCTTCCACCGGGGAGAACGAAGCACTGGAATTGCGTGACGGTGACAAGGATCGGTATCTCGGAAAAGGTGTTCTGAAGGCGGTTGAAAATGTGAACGAACGCATCTTCCCCGAAGTGGAAGGCATGGATGCCGTTGATCAAGTTGGCATTGATCAGGCCATGATTGAGTTGGATGGGACCACCACGAAGAGCGAACTCGGGGCCAACGCCATTCTGGGAGTGTCGATGGCAACGGCGCGTGCGGCCGCTGAAGCGCTCGAGATTCCGCTTTTCCGATATTTGGGCGGCGTGAACGCCAAAGTTCTTCCGATACCCATGATGAATATCATTAACGGTGGAGCACACTCCGATGCACCGATTGATTTTCAGGAATTCATGATTCGACCCGTGGGGGCGCCGAGTTTCCGCGAAGGCTTGCGCTATGGCGCCGAGGTGTTTCACAGCTTAAAGAAGGTTCTGCACGACCGTGGTCTCAGCACCGCCGTTGGCGATGAAGGTGGATTTGCCCCGAATCTTGACGGTGTGGAAGATGCCTTGGATGTCATCGGCCAGGCGACGGAGAAAGCAGGGTATACGCTGGGTGAGGATATTACCATTGCTTTGGACGTGGCGTCGTCAGAATTCTACGAAAACGGCAAATACGTTTTCAAGAAGGCCGCCAAAGGCGGAACTCCCAAGGAGCTTTCGTCTTCGGAAATGGCAGATTATCTCGCGACCTTGGTGGAGAATTATCCGATTGACTCTGTTGAGGACGGTATGAGCGAAGACGATTGGGATGGCTGGAAGGTGTTGACCCAAAAGATGGGTGATCGCTGTCAGTTGGTTGGGGACGACCTTCTTGTGACCAATGTGAAGTATCTGCAGCGCGGAATCGCCGAAAAGGCGGGCAATGCCATTCTGATAAAGGTCAATCAGATCGGAACTCTCACCGAGACCATTGACGCCATTGAAATGGCACACCGCGCCGGCTGGAACGCTGTGGTCAGTCACCGTTCCGGTGAGACGGAAGACAACACAATTGCGGACATTGCCGTAGCCCTTAACACGGGTCAGATCAAGACCGGGTCCATGAGCCGGACCGACAGGATCTGTAAATACAACCAACTTCTCCGGATTGAAGAAATGCTCGCTGAATACGCTCGTTACGGTCGTTAGACCCTCTGCAAAAAAGTGGCGGGCGACCTTCTCCCGCAGGATCGAGTTAGAAAGGATTAGAATGCCTGGTAAGACGTTAATTGGCAAGATCATAGAGCAGCACCTCGTCGCCGGCAAGGCGACGGCTGGCGAGGAGGCTAAGATCCGGATTGACCAGACATTGTGTCAGGATGCGACCGGGACGATGGCCTTCCTTGAGCTTGAAGCAATGGGTGTCGATCGAGTCCGGACCGAGCTTTCGGTTCAGTACGTAGATCATAACACGAGCCAATTCGGTCCGGAAAATCAAAACGATCATCTCTATCTGCAGTCTGTGACCGCCGCGAAGGGGGTGTACTTTTCTCGTCCCGGTAACGGCATCTGCCACCAAGTCCATCTTGAGCGCTTCGGGCAGCCGGGCAAGACCCTGCTTGGCTCGGATTCACACACCCCGACGAACGGCGGCATTGGCATGCTCGCAATCGGAGCCGGCGGGCTGGATGTCGCCGTTGCTATGGCCGGGGGGCCCTTTAAGATGGTTGTCCCGCATGTGATTGGAGTGAAGCTCACGGGGCGGCTGCAACCATGGGTGGCGGCCAAAGATGTGATCCTCCACTTGTTGTCCATTCTCAGTACCAAGGGCAATGTCGGGACCGCCATCGAGTACTTCGGCCCGGGCGTTGAGACGCTTTCGGTACCGGAGCGGGCGACGATTACCAACATGGGTGCGGAGCTGGGCGTCACTGCCTCTGTCTTTCCTTCGGACTCTGTGACTCGGGCGTTCCTGAAAGCAGAACGACGGGAAGACGTGTGGCGTGAACTGAAAGCCGATGATCATGCAATCTATGAACGCGTGATTGAGATACGTCTAGGCGAACTGGAGCCTCTGGCTGCCTGTCCGTCAAGCCCTGACAATGTGCGTCCAGTGGCGGAGCTGGCGGGACTGCCGGTGTCTCAAGTGGTCATTGGTTCCTGCACCAACAGCTCTCTCAAGGACTTGACAATGGTTGCCGAGATTCTCGGTAAACATCCGACGCATCCCCGGACTTCGGTTGCTATTGCTCCCGGCAGTCGGCAGGTGTTGGAGATGCTGGCGGAAGGCGGAGGTCTGGCTCACTTGATCGGAGGAGGTGCACGCCTTCTTGAAGCGGCTTGCGGGCCATGCATCGGTCAGGGGATGAGTCCGGCGACGGGAGAGGCAACCGTACGGACGTTCAACCGCAATTTTGCAGGGCGAACCGGTACGCGCGGCGACCAGTGTTATTTGGTCAGCACGGAGACTGCGGTAGCGACCGCCATCCGCGGCGAGTTGACGGATCCGCGACAGTTGGGCATTCCTTATCCATCCTGGCGCATGCCCCAGTCATTCAAGACCGATGACAGCATGATCATTGAGCCGCCGCCCGAAGGTACGAACGTGGATATCGTCCGCAAAGACACCATTGGTGATCCCCCGTACAGCAAGGCGTTCCCGGAGAGTATGGAAGGCGAGGTGCTTGTTTGCCTGGGCGATAAGATTACGACGGATCATATTATGCCGGCGGGAACTTATCTCAAGCTCCGCAGCAACATTCCGGAGTATGCAAAAGTCGTTTTCTCGTGTTTCAACGAGGAAGGTCAACCCACGTTTGCCGAGCGAGCTGCCAGTGTCCGAGATGGCGGGCGTTGCGGTATCATTGTCGCCGGCGAGAGTTACGGGCAGGGGTCCTCCCGTGAACACGCGGCCATTTGTCCCATGTATCTTGGTATTCGGGCCGTTCTGGCGCTAAGCATCGAGCGCATCCACGCCGCAAACTTAGTGAACTTTGGCATTCTGCCCTTACTGTTTAAAGATCCGGAGGATCGCGGGCACCTTGCCGTGGGCGATACGATAGATATTCCGGATGTGCGGTCTCAGTTGCAGGTGAAACAACCGCTTCATGTGACAGTTAGGAAGGATCGCGGGCGCGCTACAGAGCTAATGTGTCGGCACACGCTTTCGGAAGAGGACATTGCTACCGTGTTGGCAGGTGGTCGCCTGAATATAATGAAGCAACGGCTTTAGCCATAATGCTGTTGATTTAAGGAGAGGTCTCAGTGTTCGGGTTTTCCGCCCCGGCGGACCAGCCCGTGGCCGGCAGGTTTCAGAGTGAAAGCGCCATTCCTGACACCCAAACTCAACAGTATTGACTCTAGCACGCATTGTTCAGCAGGAAGACTCGAAGGCTCAAAGATGTTGCGGGCGACGCGGTAATACCGAAGACAAGCGTCGTGTTATGGCACACTACTCGGTCCGGCCACCGAACAATGGCACTACCGCAGCAGGCCAAACACCAATAGGGGTCTAGTGCTTTCAGTCTTTGAGGTCGACGAATAGACCAGGCCGGAGACGCCCACGGTCGTTGATCTCGCCACGAGTATGAATGAATGGAGTAGCCGTGACTATGTCGATTCGGCGCAAAGATCTAAAAGAAGGTAAGCGCATCGCCATGGGCGGCATGGCTGAACTCACCTTGGCTTCAGATCCTGAAGGGCGCCAGGTTGTGATACGGCAACTCCACCGGAGGCTCGTTTTTAATGTTCGCGTTCACCGGGGATTTCTGCGGGGCATCCGGCTGCGTCGTTCTCTCTGTCCACATCCGAATTTGGCGTGCCCGATTTCGCATGGATACAGCGGCCTTGTGCCTTACGAAATAATCGAGTATGTTCCCGGCGAGAACTTGCGTGAACTGATTATGCACAGGCATGAAAGTGTCCGCACCCATGCCCTTGAAATCCTTCGCCAAGTTGCGGAAGCGTTGGCTTACATGCATACGCAACATGTTCTGCATCTTGATGTCAAACCCGAAAATACACTTGTTGATAACACAGACATGGCGGCTGGGTTGAAGGTGAAGCTTACAGATTTCGATCTGAGTCGGCATTGCTCCCACGGGAAAATACGGTCGCGCTCCGGCACGGTAAGCCATATGGCGCCCGAGCAGTTGCGGGGTGGCTGTATCAGCTACGCAAATGACATATTTGCCTTCGGAGTGATGGCTTACTATCTTGTTACGGGTAAGATGCCGTTTTCCGGTTTCTCCCTGGAACAGATGCGCAAGCAGCAGGCCAGCCGACGAACGGAGGTCGCCGAGCCCAGGCGTTTCAATGCGGACTTGGCACCGAAACTCAACTGGATAATCGTGCGTTGTCTGGAGAAAGACCGGGCAAAACGATTCCCCAGCATGTCGTATCTTACGCAGGAACTAGGACGAATCTGATGTACTGGTATTACAAGTATCCCTTTTATTTCATCCTGTTGCTCTTGCTCTTCGGTATCGGATACCTTGTGTATACGCACCTGCCGAAGGATTTAACGGAGAATATCTCCGAAGCCGTTGTGCCGCGGGATGAAAGTGGCGCCACGGATCCGGACATTCCAGCACGGGAGAACGGTGCCGAGGGGGCCTCGAGTGCAGTGCATCCGGCAGTCTTGCGACAGTTGCGCTCTGCGCGCAAGCAGTTTGACAGCGGCAGTCTTCTTGCGGCTCGGACGCTGGCGCAAAAAGCACTGGAAATGAAGGGCGTTGCGCGGTTTGGTCCTGCCTGGAAGCAAGCCGTCGACATCATTAGCGATGTCAATACACGGTTGATCAACGGAGATGCCCCATGTCCTGAAAAAGTTCGTTATGAGGTTGAGGCCGGCGATACGCTGATCGAAATTGCTCAGGCTCATAACACGACAGTTCCCGCCATTATTCGTGGAAATCCTGAGCTGGGAGGGGGGAGTGACAAAATATTCCCCGGCATGATTGTCCATATTTACCGGGCCGACTGGCGTATTGAGGTCGTAAAAGAACAATACGCCTTGCTTCTGTTTGACGGAGAGCGGTTGTTCAAGCACTACGCGTGCGCCATTGGTCGCCAGGGGCGGACGCCGGTCGGTACGTTCAAAGTGAGCAGCAAAATTTACGAACCCGACTGGACCCCGCCGGGCAAGGTTATACCATACGGAAGTGAGGAAAACGTGCTTGGTACGCGATGGTTGGGGATCGTGCCTACCGAGGATACAGACTCAACATTGAAAGGGTACGGTATCCATGGGACATGGGAGCCCGAAAGTATTGGGACACAGGCAAGTCAAGGCTGCATACGGATGCGAAACGAAGAGGTTGAGGAACTGTATGACATCGTGCCGCGGGGCACGCCGGTGATAATAAAGGATCAGTAACATGGCCACCGTGCTGGATTTCGAAAAGCCCATCTGCGAACTCGAGCAAAAGATCGAAGAACTTCGTCAGTTCAGTGAAACGCATGACGTTGATGTGAGTCACGGTATCGAGTTGCTCGAGGCACGCATACAGGAGACACGGCGGAACATATTTGGAACCCTCAATCCGTGGCAGCGAGTACAGCTGGCACGACACACTGAGCGGCCCTTGCCTCAGGACTACATTGAACGCATGTGTACGGATTTTCTGGAGTTGCATGGTGACCGGCGTTTTTCGGACGACCACGCCATTATCGGCGGCTTTGCGACGTTCAAAGGGCAGCCTGTGGTTGTTGTCGGAACACGGAAAGGGCGTGACCTGAAACAGAATGTAAAGGTGAATTTCGGGAGTGCGCACCCCGAAGGTTATCGAAAGGCTTTGCGGATTATGCAGCTTGCGGACAAAGCGAAGGCACCGATTATCTGCCTCATTGACACCCCCGGTGCGTATCCTGGGATCGGAGCTGAGGAACGGCATATCGCTGAAGCTATTGCGGTAAACCTGCGTGAGATGTTCAAGCTGAAAGTCCCGGTTGTTGTTGTTGTTGTTGGGGAGGGCGGCAGTGGCGGAGCATTGGGGATTGGCGTGGGGAATCGAGTGCTGATTATGGAAAATGCGTATTATTCGGTGATTACTCCCGAAGGATGTGCCGCTATTCTGTGGCGCGATGGGGCAGCCGCACCCAGAGCCGCTGAAGCCTTGAAATTAACGAGTAGCGACCTCAAAAACATGAATATTGTCGATGAAATCATTCCCGAACCGCTAGGGGGAGCCCATCGTGATTGGGATGCGGCGGTGGAATCGGTGGCCGAGGCAATTGCCCGTCACTTGCAGGATCTGCGGAAACTCTCACCGGAAGAGTTATGTCGAGATCGCTATCTCAAGTTTCGCCGATTAGGGGTCGTGAACGAGGAGTAGCCATGCCTGATCACGTGAATGCCGTGCTTCGTGCGGCGACCCCCCAAGATATCGAAAAGCTTTTGGAACTCCTGACACCGCCTGCTGAAGCGGGACTCATTTTGCCACGGTCCCGCGATGAGCTCCATAAAAGCATTCATTGCTTTACAGTAGCAGAGCTGGACAATCGACTGGTGGGGTGTGTGGCGCGTCGAGATTTCGGGAACGGCTTAGTTGAGATTCGCTCGCTGGTGGTGGATTCAGCCTGGCAGG
>JAIPIM010000152.1 GCA_021734725.1 Minisyncoccota bacterium
TGATAAGTCCGACAGCCTGCTTGCTTCCGGTTGTTCCTCTGACAGGAGACCGCTATGTTATGAACCGATGTACAACCACTGTGTTATACAGAGAGAAAGACGTTTGCGATATAGGTTTTGCGCGAGTCGGTCCCAGGTTTCATCATTGAGTTTTCAGCACAAACATCGTCTTTTCTGACACCCGGGACCTGACACCGCGCTGTCGGAATCGGTGTTTCCCGGAACGTAACAAAAGAACCCGCGGGAGGAAAGCCCCATGTATGTAGGCAGGATTGTGGCCATCGCTCGTACACCGTCAAACCGACTTGCAGCCCTGTACCGCGTTTCTTCGCGGTCCTTTCCTAACCGTCAAGCAAAGCTTGCGGATACGACGGCATCTATCGTGCCTAAACCGGGCTTTGAAAAAGACGTTCTCCGCAATCCATATATCGCCTACAACTGCCTGCGTCTCGTACACTCGTTCGCCGTCGCCACCAATGGGTCCCAAACCGATCCGATCGTCGATAAGTTGCAGACAGGTATGTCCATGCGGGATGCGCTTGTCCTGGGACTCCATGCCTTAGACTATGAACGAGACGATTACAATACACCGCGCATCGCGGCGGTCGTGGAAGCAGGCAACGAAAGAGGGTATCTTGGTATTGTACGCAAAGACGCTCTTCTGGTGCGAGAATTTACACTTCAGCCGGGTACCGCATTTTATGTCTGTACCTACGAACATAATCAGCCCACCGAAGACTATACGGATGATGGGTTCCAAGTTGACACTCCGCAGGGGGCCTGTGACTACGTATTGGGCAAAGGAGTGTTTGCTGATTTGGAACGTCCTGTTACGGCAGCCTGTGCCCTCGAAAATGAAAACGGCATGTTCGACGTAGCCGTCGCTGAAGCACCCGCTGCAAAGGAATGATTGCTATCCGGAACAGCGCTCGCGATTTGGCAGCTCAACGGCGGAATGCAACCCGGCGGGTGTTGTTGACTCTGTACCAAGTTCACCGGCGGGCATCGCCTTGTTTTTACTGGAACACGCGCATTCGCAAACTGGGACGCTAATCGAATGAATATACTTCGCCATCAGGATTCAGACTTTGAGAAAACCATTCGAGAACTGTGTCAACGACCACCGTTTGATCCGGCTGTCGAGAAGGCGGCACGTGAAATACTTGACGATGTGCAAGCCAATGGCGATAGGGCTCTGACAAAATACGCCAGGAAATTTGACGGCGTATCGTTAAACCCCGACCAATTCAGAGTCTCGGAGGAAGAACTTGACAACGCCGCCGATTCTCTGGATGCCTCAGTAAAGAAGACCATTCGGACAGCGCAAAGGCAAGTGCGAGACTTTGCCAGGCAACGCATGCCTCAACCTTGGTCCTACTCACCCCGCAAAGGTGTCATCATAGGAGAACGCTTTGCCCCGCTGGACCGCATCGGCGCCTATGTGCCGGGGGGTACCGCACCCCTTGTTTCCACCGTCCTGCATACGGTGACGCTTGCTGCCGCGGCCGGTGTCAGTGAGATTGTGGTCGTCACTCCACCCCAACCGGATGGACGTGTGCATCCCGCCCTGCTCTATGCAGCGGACAAGGCAGGCGCAACGCAAGTCTTCCGCCTCGGGGGCGTCTACGCCATCGGCGCCCTGGCCTACGGCACGGAAACGGTCAAAAAAGTAGAAAAAATCGTCGGACCAGGAAACGCTTACGTGACCGCGGCCAAACGCCATGTGTACGGGTACGTATCGCTGGATCTGGTCGCGGGCCCCTCGGAAATCATGATCCTGGCCGACGAGTCCGCCAACCCCGCATTCGTCGCCGCCGACATGCTCTCGCAAATTGAGCATGGATCGGGAGCAGAAAGCGCAGTGCTGGCGACACCGTCTGAAACGCTTCTGGAAAACGTGCAAGCCGAACTACTCGCGCAAAGTAAAGAGCGTGAACGCCGAGACACCATCGAAACCTGCCTGCGAAACAATGTGCACCTTATCCTCGTTGCCAACTTGGAACAGGCTGCCGAAGTAGCCAGTCGTTACGCACCTGAACATCTGGAAATTCAAACGCAGCGTCCGGGCATGCTCGCGAAAAAAGTCACGGCCGCGGGTGCGGTATTTCTCGGCCCCTGGACACCCGAACCAGTAGGAGATTTTGTGGCCGGACCCAGCCATGTGCTCCCAACCGGCGGCGCCGCACGATATTTCAGCGGCCTTACCGTGGACGCCTTCTTCCGGCGTATGAGTGTGGTCAATTACCAGAAGTCCGCGCTCCGACGGGAACGCGAAACACTGGAGACGTTTGCCGAGATCGAAGGGCTGGACGCTCACGGTATGAGCACCGGTATACGCTTTCGGGAGGAGAACGACTCCTGACCACGCACCAGTGAAACAGAGAATTGCAAGATACAGTAGACAAACCTATGAGCTACACGCGACAAACTATCCTTGAGATGGCTGGGTACACGCCCGGAGAGCAGCCCCGAGACCGCCTTCTTGTTAAACTCAATACCAACGAGAATCCTTACCCTCCCTCCCCGGCAGTCACGGAAGCATTGGCATCTCTTACCACAGCTGGACTCCGCCTCTACCCGGACCCCCTCGCCCGTGCTCTGCGGCAGGAGGCAGCGCGTCAGTGGAACCTCAGCGAAGATGCTGTCATCTGCGGCAATGGATCGGATGATCTGTTGACTATCGGCGTTCGGACGTTTGTCGATCAGGGAGGTACGATCGCCTGTCCCGACCCAACCTATTCCTTGTATCCAGTGCTCGCACGCATTCAGGGCGCCCGCACCATACATATTCCACTTGACGAAACATTCAATCCGCCGCCGGACTGCGCACGTCAGGCGGCCGGATCGTCCCTGCTGTTTCTTGCCCGACCGAATGCACCGACAGGAAACGCATTCGACCTGTCCACCATGCACCAGTTGTGCCGGGATTACCAAGGCATCGTGTGGATCGACGAGGCTTACGCAGATTTTGCGGCGGACAATTGTCTCGACTTTGTGCACAAATATCCCAATGTGGTTGTATCTCGCACAGTATCGAAAAGTTATTCGCTCGCCGGCATTCGACTGGGACTGGCATGTGCTCAACCACCGCTGATCGAACAAATGCTGAAGGTGAAGGACTCGTACAATGTCAATGCACTGACCCAGACACTGGGATTGGCGGCCTTGAAAGACCAGTCGCATATGCAAACGAACGTGAAACGCATCCAAGCCACTCGACGATGGGCCGCTGACGAGCTCACTGCGTTGGGATTTCAGGTGTTGCCTTCTGAAGCAAATTTCCTTTTTGCACGACCGCCAATACCCGCCGATGAATACGCCAAAGCATTGCGCGCCCACCACATTCTGATCCGCTACTTCCCCGGCGAGCGTACCGGCGATTATGCCCGTGTCACCATTGGCACGGATGCGGACATGCAAAAACTTCTGCAGGCAACCCGAACCATACTGGCGGACCAATGAGTGATTCAAGCATGCGCATCGCGCGGTACCTAGCGGCGGCGGGTCTCGCTTCCCGCAGAAAAAGTGAGGATCTGGTGACCTCCGGAAGAGTTCGGATTAACGGGCAAAAAGTCAGGGATCCGGCAACCAACATTGACACGGCAAAAGACACGGTCACCTGCGACGGACGCGCCGTAAGACCGCAAAGAAAACACTATATTGTTCTTAATAAACCACCGGGATATACGTGTTCCGCAAGCGATGAACATGCTGCCCGTCTGATAACCGACATCTTCCCGAAACACATGCCCCGCCTGTTCACCGTCGGGAGGCTGGACCGCAACAGCGAAGGACTTATCATCTGCACGAACGATGGGACCTTTGCACAGACCATCGCACACCCCCGGTATGAAATCACAAAAACGTATCATGTCCTGGTCCGTGGAAAGGTCACAGCCCAGGCGCTAAAGGAATTGACTCAAGGGATTCGCAGCGACGGCGAAACATTGCGGGCAAAGGAAGCACTGCGACTCCGTAAGACAACAGCGGGAACCCTTGTGGAAATCGTTGTCGCGGAGGGTAAGAAACGCGAGATCCGTCGTATGTGTACCCATTTTGGTTGGCGTGTCCTGCAACTCGTACGAACCCGCATCGGGCCGATCAAGCTGGGACAACTTCCACCCGGAAAATGGCGTCATCTATCCCAACAGGAACGATCAGACTTGACACAATAAGGACGCGTTTATGCAGAAACCAAATATCGTCTTTATCCTACTGGATGACTTTGGCTGGACCGATCTGTCCTGCTATGGAAGCACCTTTTACGAAACCCCGAATCTCGACCGGTTGGCCACCCGGTCCATGCGCTTTACGGACGCGTATGCCGCCTGCCCGGTGTGCTCCCCGACGCGCGCCAGCATCATGAGCGGAAAGTACCCGGCACGCCTCGGGCTTACCAATTACATATCCTGGGTAAATCCTGGACACCAGGATAAGTGCCGACTGATTGAGGCTCCATACGTACCGTACCTCTCAACGGACGAAAACAGCCTCGCGTCCACATTGAAAGAAATCGGCTACACCACGTGGCACATCGGCAAATGGCATATGGGTGAAGAACCATACTGGCCCGATAAGCACGGTTTTGACGTCAATATCGGTGGTTGTGATTTGGGCCATCCGAACAACGGCTATTTCAGCCCGTACAACATCCCCAATCTTGAGGACGGGCCGGAAGGCGAATACTTGACGGACCGGCTCACTGACGAAGCAATCAAGCTGATCCGCCATAATGAAGATAGCCCGTTTTTTCTGAACCTCTGGTATTACACGGTCCATACACCTATCCAAGGTAAGCCCGAGCTGGTCGCCAAGTACGAACGCAAAGCCCGTGCCCTGGGTCTGGATAAAGTCAAGACATTCGAAGAAGGTGAAATCCACCCCAAAAGCGAAACGGTCCTGAAACGAATACGCCGGCGTCTCGTGCAGTCCGATCCGGTCTACGCCGCCATGATCGAATGCATGGACGCAAATGTAGGACGCTTGCTCAAAGCAATAGAGGAAAAAGGCGAACTGGACAATAACATCGTCATCTTCACCTCCGACAACGGCGGGTTGGCCACCAGTGAAGGGTCCCCTACCTGTAATGCTCCTCTCAGCGAGGGGAAGGGCTGGATGTACGAGGGCGGAACACGAGAACCGTTGATTGTCTGCTGGCCCGGGGTCACACAACCCAACAGCATCTGTCGCGAGCCGGTAACCAGTCCCGATTTTTACCCGACAATCCTGGACATGATCGGTGCCGATCCCGCACCGGACCAACACGTCGACGGTGTCAGTTTCACCAGCCTGCTGAAGGGCCAAAAACCGCTGGACCGCGACGGTATCTTCTGGCATTACCCGCATTACGGCAACCAGGGCGGCACCCCCGGAAGCAGCATACGCACAGGCGACTGGAAACTTATCGAGTTCTACGAGGACAGTCGCCTGGAACTCTATAACCTTCGCGAGGACGTTGGCGAGACAGTGAATCTCGCCGGTACACGCCCGGATATCACGCAGCGGCTCCACCAGAGGCTGAAAGGGTGGCGTGTCGACATGGAGGCCCTCGAACCCACACCAAATCCCGACTGGGCGTGGTGACCGTGACATCAATACACCCGCGGAACTTGGGAACTATGATCAAGATTGGAGAACTGCCATGCCCGATAAACAAGTGACCATCAGCGGCGTATTCCCTCACCTCGCCGTCAAAGCCGAACACGTGCCGGCCCGAACGGAAACCGGCATTGGCGCACTTATGCCGTGGGCGGAAAAACTATGGTTCGTCACGTACGTTGCTCACAAGAAAGGATCCGGCGCCGGTACCGGACTCTTCTCGGTCGACGACGACCTTTCCATCCGCAAACACCCGGAGAGCGTGGTGGGCACGTACGCCAACCGGATGATCCACGCGCCCACCAATCAGCTGGTCATCGGACCACACCTGATCGACGTATACGGCAATGTACAGACGGTTCAGGATTTGGTTGACATACGAATCACGGCGACAACAAAACATCTTTTCGACCCCGACAACATGGTCTACATGCTCGGCATGGAGGGAGAATTGTACGAACTTAATGTCAACACCCAGGAGGCAACATTCATCACCGACCTCACCAAAGAATTGAGCATGGTTCAAAACGGTGAGCAGTACTATGCACAGCCGCATTTCAAAGCCGCCTTCTGCGGACATGACAAGCTGATTGTGGCTAATAATACACGCGATGACGCAGACTATACCGGGACCATTGACCATGGACGACTGGCGGAATGGGACGGAAAAGACTGGACCGTTATCGATACCGCCCAATACAATGAAGTCATGGGCCGAACCTCCATCGGTAAGGCCATTTTCGCAACAGGCGCTGACAACGCGTCGGCCATTCTGCAGGTCTTCGACGGTAACAGCTGGATGAAGTACCGATTGCCGCGCGGCACCCAGACCCAGGACCATACGGTGACGACGGAATGGCCGCGCATACGCGAAGTGGAGTCGGAACGCTGGATGATGAACATTGCGGGCATGTTTTATGAACTCCCGGCCATGCAGTACGCGGGCCGCGTCTGGGGCGTCCGTCCCGTGTGTACGCACTTGCGAATCATACCCGACTTCTGCTCGTGGAACGGCCTGCTGGTGCTGGCAGGCGATCAGACAACTCCTATTAACGATAAAAATGCCTACGTCGGACAACCGCAGGCCAATCTCTGGTTCGGAAAGACGGATGACCTCTGGAACTTCGGAAAACCAAAAGGCTGGGGCGGCCCCTGGCATCGCACAACGGTCAATGCCGGAACTCCTTCGGATCCGTTCCTCATGACCGGGTTCGAACACAAATGCGTCCACTTCTTCCACGACAGTAACCGTCCCGTAACCTTCAGCATCGAGGTCGACGCCCTCGGTGACGGAGAGTTTCGCCTGTTAACGGAAGTAGAGGTCTCCTCCTCCGGTTATCGAGCACACTGCTTTGACGAAGGGTTCAGCGCACACTGGATACGGTTCATCGCCTCCCATGACTGCACGGCGACAGCTCAGATTGCCTATACGTGAAAAGAAGCAAACGCAACCGGTACTTCATTAGAAAATGGCATCCATTGATTAGACCGCGAGGGAGCAGTCGGCAATGTCAGAAACCAAAACACTATGACCTTGCCTGCACGAACTCGAACAAACCTTTGAGAAATGGCGGGAATGCGAGGACGCCAGAATCCAGGGAACCGTTGCAGGGCAATGGTCACAAGAGCGTCCGATCTATGCCGTGACGCTGACGGATCCAGATGCTTCCGACGAGAACAAGCAACATGTCGTTCTTTCCGCCATGCATACCGGCGGAGAACGCAGTTCGGCGGCTACCCTGTTTGCCGCTATACAATGGCTTTTGTCCGACGATCCACCGGCCGCCGACGTGCTGCGTCGGCAGGTGATCGTGTGTGTGCCCGTGGTCCACCCCGACGGCTACGACGAAGGCCGGCCCGAGCCCGGCCAAGAACCGAGGCACAGCCAAATTTATTCGAACTGGAACGCCAAGGGAGTCACGGATCCCGAAACGGCGCCGGAAGCCGGCTTCCCTTCGGATTTTCAGGAAGACGACCGCGAACTCGTGTACTGGGGACCCGCAATCGACGACATCGGCGATAAAGCATGGTCGGGCCGCCCAAGCTGGTCCGCCGTCTTCTTTAAATACTGCATAATATATTGCTGCCTAACAGGTTCTAATCAGTTACCGGTCTTTTTTTTAAGGCTTTTTCTCACGAAATATGGTATTTCGCAAGAGTCTAAATCCTGATAAACAAAGGAGGACGACAGCGCTGGAAAATCGAAAATGAAAGCTCCAACACACTGAAAAACGGCGAGATCGGGCTGAAACACGACTGCGGCAACCAGGACAATGTCTGGTACAACTATTACCTTCTTGCACAGATCGCGCTGCTGCTCACACAGCTGGCGTGGTGCGGCGACGGGATGGTAAAAGTCGCCGGACAGGTCTGTAAAACAGCAAAAAGCCTGTTCCGGACTATCAGGCCCATGTACGTCCGCATCAGGGAATCACTACAAACAAATCAATGTCTGGACAAACGCCTTTTTTAAAATTCTCTCAGTCGTAACCGAACAGATGCCAGAAACGTAAAACAAACATCATCGATAGACATAACCACTCAATGTTGTATGACTTATAACCGACCAGCAGCGAGGGCCGTTAGGACTTCGTCGTCGTCGACATACTCGAAGTCGTGCTGAGCATGCTCCTCTGTAGACTGGCTGTTTTCCGGCGGCGCACACTATTACCCACTGACCTATTGGGTGCACAACCGGGTTGGTCACACCAAGGGCCTGATCCGGTACGATTTTCCGACGTTGTGAGGAGTGAAGGCGTCCAGCTGTCAGCGTGGAGAGGTGCACTCGCCCCACGCAGGTTTCTGTGGAGACGCCGTCCTGCTCGACGGCTCCGTCCCGGCCGCACCGTCACAGCAGCCTACCAGAACATGTAGAGGTAGGGGTCGTCGTGGACGCTCAGGGGCTCCGAATAAAGAGAGAAGTTGGGTTCGGCTTCCTCCGCGTCGGCCAGTTCCTGGCCCGTCAGCCGGCGGGTACCGGGCCCGCGGGCGAAACGCAGGAACAGCCAAGGTTTCTGCGTTGGTTTGGCCAGGCTGGGCTCGACATAAACATCGCCGGGATCGGAAACTTGGAACCAGAACCCATTACCGTTCGACCCGGAACCGAGGACGCAAACGATTTCGTTCCAGCCTTCTTTAAGGTCGGCGCGGACTGTGAAGGCGAAGCCTTGGCTGAAGGTAGCACCGTGGAACCCCTTGATCGTGCCGGTGCGGAACACCTCCGCGCCGTTGACGGCGACACGGAACCACCAGTCCGCCCCCAATTGCAGGGTGGCCCTCCGAGCCTCGGACGACCAGATATGCGTGACCGCCACGGTTCGCTGGCGGGGTTTTACTCCGTAAACGGGTGCCAGATTCATGTATCCGCCCATGCCCAGGCCGTTGTTGACGTCCGTCGGTACGTACCAGGAAAGCTGCCGACCGTCGGCGAGCTGGAACTGCTTGTCAGCCTCGCGGTCATCGAGAATGGCGTCCAGATCCAACTCCACGGGGTCCGCGTCGTCGGTCGCAGGCGGTGGCAGCGGCCCGAGATAGGTCCACTTGTCAATGGCTTGGAACGGTAGGGGGCGGCGCGGGGCGAAGAAACCGTCGAGCAACTCGTCCGACGAACTCAGGCCAAGATTGGCCAGCAGTAACGCGCGGGCGCGGTTCGCCTGCCAACAGCTGCGGGCACGATTCTTGAGGTGCCACGCCTCGGTGAGCGCCGGTTCGGTTACCGGGTCGGCGGCGCGCACGGCGGTGGTGTCGCGCAACGCCTCCTCGGTCAACTGGAAAAGCACGAGCCGCCCCCGGCCATGGCTCACCACCCCCAGCAATCCGTCCAGCAACAGAGCGGCATTGGCATTCTCGCCCCGCA
>JAIPIM010000153.1 GCA_021734725.1 Minisyncoccota bacterium
CAATTGTCTCAAAGGACTTCCATGAACACAACCATTCTTGACGCCGCCGTATCGTTCATAGACCAACCGCTTTTAACTCCACTGACCATAAGCTCGGGCAGCATTACGGAATTGTCGGAAGCCGTTGCCGAAGTGACCGTGCGGGTTGATGGACGGGAGGCTACGGGGAAAGGCGCTATCTATCTCAGTGACATGTGGGCCTGGCCAGGATCCACGCTCGGCCACGCACGCTGCGACGCGGAACTCCGCGCATTATGCGAAACCATCGCGGCGAACCTCCCGGAACTGTGCGGAGGCGAACCCGCGCACCCCGTCGAACTCGGGCTGCGCCTGCATGAGAGCATCTGCGGCACGAAAGACGATCCACCCGTGCTCGCTCGCGCCATGTGCACCAGCCCCTTCGACGCGGCAATTCACGACGCGGTCGGGAACGCCCTCGAGTGTTCCGCTTTCGATCTGTATACACGCCCTGCTCCCATTCCGTCCGCCGATCCATTCCTCAACGGCCACGCCTCCGATGCGATCCGTAACACGCTGGAATGGCGACATAAAGAACTGAATGCCTGGTACCTTGTCACAAAAGGCGACACAGCAGAAGACCTCGACCCCTGGGTCCGCAAACGCGGCTACCGCTGCTTTAAGCTGAAACTGTTCGGCAAAGACAATGCCTACGATGTGGAGCGCACGGTCGAAGTATACCGCATCCTGCGCGAACTTGGCGCTGAAAACATTCTGCTCTCCATTGACACCAACGAAGCTAACCCGGATGCAGCCAGCGTGGTCGACTATCTTGAACGGTTAAACGCAACGAACAGCGACGCTTACAACGCCCTCCTGTATCTCGAACAACCGACGGCACGCGATATTATTGAACATCCATTTGACTGGCGTGAAGCGGCTGCATTAAAACCGGTTATGCTGGATGAAGGGCTCACGTCACTGGAAGGGATGAGGACGGCGCTGGATCAAGGCTGGAGCGGCTTCGCATTGAAAACCTGCAAGGGACACAGCTTCACCTTGGTTGCGGCCGCCTGGGCAATACAACACGGACTGCTTCTCTCGGTACAGGATCTCACCAATCCCGGAATCGCCATGATCCATGCCGCATTGCTTGCGGCGCACCTGCCCACACTCAACGGCGTGGAACTGAATTCCCCGCAATTCACCCCGGCGGCAAACGAAGAATGGCTCCCGCGCCTGCCCGGCTTGTTTGACGTCCATGATGGCGTGCATAAACTTCCGGAAGTTATGCCGAAAGGGCTGGGATCCGAAACGTGATACCGACATCGAAGTTCGAAGGACAAGGACTTACAACCAGTCCAGCGATGCGGAAAAGTGTAAACCGACCTCGCGGTTCGCCGCCCCGGATTGTAACGCGGTCCTCCGGGCCGCGGATCGGCGCATATGCGGGGCTGGAGACCCGCTCTACTTTTGCGCCGGGACTGTAACGCGGTCCTCCGGGCCGCGGGTCGGCGCATTGATTGGCAGGTCTGGAGACCCGCTCTACTTTTTGAATGGGCGGCTTAAGGCCGTAACCATCTCTGATCCAGAACACCGTGAAAAACTAAAAATAATTTGTGTCGCAACCACAAACCAGTAACCACAAACCACGAACCAACTCAGCCGCCCCGCCCATGTCGATTCGTACACAACTTGTTCTTTCCCTCACGGTGCTTGCAACGGCTGTCGCTGTTCTTGTCGGCTGGCAAAGCAGTCGTGTTGTCAGCAGAGCGGTTGAAGAACGCTTGGTCCACGATTCCGTTACCAACGCGGCAGGACTCGTTGCCGAATTAAACCTGCCCTTGAGCGAGCGACTCATGCAGCAACTGTCCACTGTCCTGAATTGTGAAATCGCGGCCGTGCAAACGCCTCAGAACGCATTATTGGCGTCGAGTTTCACCATCGATGAAGAAAGTCGTTCCACCCTAACCCGATTCCTCACAGAGGAAGACCCGGGCACAAAGGCGCTGTTCTCGCTCAGGGGCACACTGTATCGTGTGGGAACCGCGAAGCTCACCGGCCTGGGTTCGCATCAGGCGAAAGGGGCCCCTGGTGCGCGCCTCCTGGTTCTGATGCCGGAGGCGCGCCTTCGCTCCGCACGGCGTGAGGCGGCCGTACAGATCGCCGTCCTGACCGTGCTCGCGATCATGGTTGCCGCGGGCGTGGGCGTTCTCGTGTCGGCCCCCCTTACACGGCCCGTGCACAAGCTTCTCGAGCGTATGGAACATGTCTCCGATGCCGTTCGCGGTGTAGAAGATATATCAACGCTGGAAGGAATTTCATCTGACACTGGCGAAACGCGTTCACTCCATACCCTGCTTCCCCCTGCTCACGAACTGATGCGTCTTTCGAATACATTCGACCACCTCCTGTCACGCTTGCGGGAAGCGCACCGACGGCTGGGGCGCGCGGCACGTCTTGCCGTAACCGGACAAATGTCCGCGGGCGTCGCGCATGAACTGAGAAATCCGTTGAGCAGCATAAAAATGAACGCTCGCCTGCTCCTGGATGATCCGCACCTGACGGATGACAGTCGAACCGCCGTAAACCTGATCTTTAACGAAATTGAACGCATGGACCTTTACCTGCAGGAGCTGCTGGCTCTCCCCGCCGAGGAATCCACCGTCGAAGCGACGAAAACAGCGGCGTATGTACCGGAAGCACGATTGGACGAAGTGGTTGACTCCGTGCTTTGTCTGTTCGAGGATAGAGCCCGTCGCAACCACATCACGTTTGAACGTTCGTACAAGACTTCGGCCGACCTCACAGCTGTCGCGGCGGACCCCCAGCGCCTGCGCCAACTTGTCATGAACCTCGTTGTCAACGCGCTGGAAGCCGCCCCCTCGCACAGCCAAATTCAGGTAACCATTGACGTTCCCGAAGAGGATCGCATCCGGCTTGCTGTTTCGGATACCGGTTCCGGCATTGACCCGTCAGTGGCAGACAGCATATTTGAACCGTTCGTCACGACGAAACCCCGGGGGACCGGGCTGGGGCTTTATATCTGCCGCCGCATCGCGGAACACTACAACGGTACCATGGGACATTCACGGAGCGCGCACCGGAATACGGTGTGGTTCATGCTGCCAATAATCACACAGGACAGCCATTCAGGATGAGTGACCATCACACAACAAAGCCCGCCACCATTCTCGTCATTGATGATGAAGCATCCATCTGTTATGCGTTCGAACGCTTTTTTGAAGCGCGAGGGTACCGCGTGCTGACGAGCGGCACCGGTGTCGAAGGATTGGAGCACTGCCGAGCGGAAAAGCCCGAAGTCGTTTTCGTCGACGTGCGGTTGCCGGATGCCGACGGCCTTGATCTGATTGCACAGGTCCAAACGATTCTGCCGGCCAGCTGCATTGTGGTTATCACGGCTTATGGTTCGCTTGAAACGGTTACACGTGCGGTACAGGAAAAGGCATTCGAGTTCCTTGTGAAACCACTGGATCTGGATCAAGCCCACAGCCTTGTGGAACAATACCTGCATGCCCGAAGAAAGACACAAAGACACGCCACGGAAAAAGCCGCGGATGAGATGCCGCGTGTAATCGGCCATTCGGCAAGCATGCAGGACGTGTTTAAAGCAGTGGCCCGGGCCGCCGCGGCCGACGCCTCAGTCCTCATCACCGGAGAAACCGGTACAGGGAAAGATTTGATCGCACGCAGTATCCATCGCTTGAGCGCACGCGCGAAAAACGCCTTCGTGGCTGTAAACTGCGGAGCGCTCCCGGAAACACTCGTTGAAAGCGAGCTTTTCGGACATCGCAAGGGGGCCTTCACCGGTGCTGACCAGGACAAGATGGGGCGCTTCGAAGCGGCCGACGGCGGGACCCTTTTTCTCGATGAAATCGGCGAACTTCCCCCCTCCTCCCAAGTCAAGCTCCTAAGGTTTCTGGACTCACATATGATCGAACGGCTGGGAGATACAAGCTCACACCACCTGAATGTCCGGATACTGGCAGCCACCAATCAACCGTTGAACACAGCCATGGCACAGGGAACATTCCGTCAGGATCTCTACTATCGGCTCGCCGTCGTTGAAATGCGCATACCGTCGCTCCGTGAACGCATCGACGATATCGTGCCGCTCGCTGAACACTTCATCCAGACCTGCAGCAGGCAAAAAGAACGCCCCATGCTGAGCCCGCAGGCGACTGCGGTACTCAAATCCTACGACTGGCCGGGAAACGTGCGCGAACTTCGCAATGCAATGGAACACGCCCTGACCATGTCAACCGGTAATCTTATCCTTCCGGTTCACTTGCCGCACCATATTCGAGCAGGAGGGAAAGGCGAGGATGCAATCGAAACCGCGCAACAAACAAACGCCGTACGCCAGTACCTGGATCGCGTGGGAACCGCAGGCGACGAGCTGTACGAACGGACAATCACACCAGTGGAAAAGGAGGTGATACAACGTGTGCTCGACGAATGCCAGGGTAATCAGTCAAGAGCTGCCGCGCGCCTGGGGATGCATCGTAACACCCTGCGGCGAAAACTGAAATCGTAAAAAGAAAACAGACTTTTTAATGGCAAATGTTCAGGCGTCAGGAAGGCACATACTTTCGCATAGGGTCTTGCGAAAGTGCTCACACACTCTTTAACCTGAAACCCGAAACCTGAAACCTAATCGCAACATACAGGAGGATTACAATGGACTATCTTCAACCGGACCCGAGTCTCTATAACGTACCGTTCACCGTTGACGAGTTCAACGGCATGCCTTACCGTTTGCTTGGCCGATCCGGCCTGCGAGTGTCGAACGTTGGACTCGGAACATGGAAAATGGGGTTCCCCGAAACAGGGGACGGAGCGCGAGTCGACGAGAAGACAGCCTACCGTATTTTCGACCGAGCCATCGAATTGGGCGTGACATTCTGGGATACCGCGAACCGCTACAATGGCGCTTCCGGAAACTCCGAACGCCTGATCGGGCGGTGGCTGAAGAACAATCCGGATCAACGGCGCAATGTGGTGATCGCAACGAAATGCTTCGGCGGTATGGATGGACGCACCCCTAATCACAGTCGCCTCTCGCGTACAAACATACTCGAATCCGTGTACGCAAGCCTGGAACGCCTGCAGGTCGATTACCTGGACCTGCTGTATTTTCACAGGTTCGATGAAGAGACCCCAATGGAAGAAAGCTTGTGCGCCATCGAGGATCTCGTGGCCCAGGATACCGTACGGTATTTCGGCGTCTCGAATTTTACCGTCGAGCAACTGCAGCAATACGCAAGCCTGCAACGTGAGGCATCCTGTAGATGCCGTGTAACGGCTGTGCAAAACTACTTTGAACTTCTTAACGGTGAAAAACCGGAGTGTGCCGGAGTTCTCGAGTATTGCGCCACACAGGACCCCGCGTTCGTTGCCTACAGCCCGCTGGCCGGTGGATTGCTTACGGACCGCTACCTGGAACCTTCGAAGGCTTCCAAAGGTGACAGACTGGTGGATGAAGGTCGACTCAGTGAAGCCGCGCCGCCCGAGGTTGTACGAAAGCTGCGGAAACTGAACGAAGTGGCGGACAAAGGGAATCTGTCCCTCAGCCAGATGTGCCTCTGTTACATGCTTTCCATGCCGGGCATGGGGCCGGTGATCCCATCGGCATCAACCGTGGAACAACTGGAGTCGAACGCCGAAGCCGGGAAAATCCAATTGCAGGACGAACAGAAGACCGCCATACGTACATTCCTGGCAGGCTGACGGACCCGGCACCTCGAATCCGAGAGATTCGAGCCACTAATTCCGACAGCCGCATATCGCTACCGGAACGTCGGCAGGTAATCGATGAACTCCTCTTTATACGCCGCCCAAATGTTCCGCGCCTGCGTAATGCTTTGAACATAGGGCGTAAGACAGAGCGTTTGTACGGCAAGATCGTCGCTACCCTCGACCGTCGCCTGCACAATCATTTCATGAAGAACTGTTTGGCGCCGGCAAATCTCAAGGGGGCCCGGAGGCAATTCGCCAACGTGTACACTGCGCACCTCGCCACCCACGGCAAGCCCCGGAACATCCAGAATAACGTCGCCCGGAAGATTCGTGACCGCCCCGTTATTCCGAATGTTGATGGCGTCGAAATAGGTGGGCGTATTCGTTTCCAGGGCAACTATAACCTGGCACGGTTTCTCCGCGTAATACGGATGGTCGTTGTCCGCCGGGAACGGCGGCTTATTGTATTCGCGACCGAGCAGTTGTTGTTCCTTAACTTCTTTGAACGTCTGCTCGGCCAATCCCTGATAGAATTCAGTCAATGCCTTGACGCCATGCTCGTCCCATTCGTCTTTTTCCCAGAAAAAAGGCATGTACTCAATGATGTGATCGTCATAGCCGATGGGGTACATGGTAAAGGTGTTTAAAACTTCCAGCGTGAAATTCTGTTCGGGAATATTCTCGAACCGTTTTTTCCAATATTTAGACGCGCGCACCTTTTCGATAAATTCGCTCATGCAACTTTCGCCGGTACCGCGCTTGCGGACGTCAAACAACCAGTTTAGATGGTTGACACCGGCGGAAACAACCTCCAGCTCACCGGGTTCCATGCCCAGCATCTCAGAAATAACCCCAAACGAACCGTGCACCTGATGACAAAATCCAAGAGCCCGGACAGACGAATGATTCTTAAAGTACGTGCAAAGGATGGACATGGGATTCGTAAAATTCATCAGCCAAGCATCGGGACATCGGCGCTCCATTTCCGACAGAATGTCCATGAACATGCCGATGTTACGCATGCCGTGGATCATGCCGCCTGGCCCCCCGTTCTCGCCTTTGACCTGATAAACCCCAAATTGCTCGGGAATACTCAAGTCTTTCGCCCAGTTCACATATCGATCAGGTTCGCAGGATGTGATGACATAGTGAGCGCCCTCCAACGCTTCACCCAAGTCCGTCGTCTGGGTAACCGTGACGGACCAGGAAGCTTTGTCCAAGATCGGTCGGATCTTGCCGGCCATCCCCTGCACGTGGTCCGCTCGAATATCCATCATGCAGAATTCCCAGTCGCTAAATAAGGAATGAGCCGCCAGCTCTTTGGCAATCGTAATGGTGAATCCAGAACCCGCTCCGATCATTGTCAGTTTTCGTCGCTTCATGCTTGCAACAGTCCTTTGCTTGTCAATTCCGTGATTGTACCGCTGACTCGGATCAGTGATGTCTGCCAAGGTAATGCCTGAAAAGCCATCAGGCCATGCTATTGGGTTCATTGCACAGCCGATCCGGCCCCCAACGAAAGAGGCTCTTTCGGATCTGTTGTGGAACCACGGCTGGCAGCAACAGCGTCTTTGCCGGTGTTCACGCCCTCCTGAGGCAGGTAAACGTTGGCGTGTTTTCAGCGCCCCCGCGACACAACCTAAAGGTCGAACTCCAACAACGTCACCAATTTTTTTCGGAAGCCCCCAAAAAACAAGCATGCCTGATTGACATTCACTATGCCGCGGTATTAATTATGAATAGGCGTACACCTTTTCGAAATCCTTCGGAACATCAGTGCGCAACAAAGGGCCCGAAACACAGGAGTAGGTCTCATGAAAGTGAAACGGATTCTGCTGATTGTCGTGGCCGTACTGCTTACCGGCAACGCGGTTTTCGCCGGCGGTGACAAGAACCGGGGAGATAAAGGCCAAGGCAAGGTTCATCAGGTTGTCGGCCCCTAAGCAAGCCTTGATTCCCAAATCCAGCGCCACCCCCTACTCTAAATGACTTGTGATAAAGCGGCCGACGACAAAAGATCAATTGCGCGAGCCGTGTAGGACGGAGATTTTGTTTTCACGAAAACAGGGCGGGACGAGGTGGATTTCGAAATGGTGATCAGGCCGAGATCGATATCGTATTCGACATCCGCAATATCCTTGTACGGTATGCTTGTGGTTCCTTCGTCTACAACAAACAGACGTTTCTGAGTGAGAACCAACGGCCCACTACGCTTGACCGTATACTGATATCCCGAGTCTGATGTCCGGCTTTTCCGCCTGGTAAGCACCTGCGCCGAACACTGGTAGTATGCATCCTCGCTTTTCTGCATGTTCACACATAATCGATCCCGCGACAATGGTTCGAACGGCAATTCAAGCGTCTGGGCCGCCGCAATATCTGCCACAACCTGCATGTCTCCTTCCACATCGGACTCCGGAATACACAGACCCGAACAGAGATTGCGCAGGTGCTGCATCTCTTCGTCAGTGATCTTGCGATCCTCAATGGCCTCGATATAGGCAGCCGAAAAGATCTCTTTTTTGACCTGCAACCGAATTGAAGGATCAAGGCCAAGCACGGATTCCGCGGCCTGGATTCGAGCGGCTTCCTCGTCCGTTACATGCCCGTCGTCGAGTACCATGTCCAATACAGCTTGATAAACATCCGCTTCAATGGAGCGAAGCCTTTTTACGCAACGTGCGTTTCTGGACAGTTGCTCTCGCTGCCGGTGCAAGCCGTCCATCCTTGCCTTTGCAGGGGGCGCATCACCAGCCACGAAAATCTGATCCAAGGACTCTTTGTAGGCGCCAAGGCGGTTTGCCTGTCGCTTCCGGAGCCACCACTGTCCAGCAACAATACTCAAGGCAACGAACACGCCCGCACCCAATATCCACGGATGATTAAGCAGCCAAAAGATAAACCACAGCCCTGCCCCAATGGCAAGAAGGATCAGCAGCAATGTGCCGCCACCGCCCTCCTCCCGCGTTTTCGAAGCAGATTTGCGGTTGCCCGAAGACTGATACTTGCGATAATACAAGCCATGCCGCCCGGCATGCACATAACGACCTCGCGGCCCCGTTCCAACGCGCGCCCCCTCTACACCGGCCGATAACCCAAGCCCCCCTTTTGAAAGATTGAACCGGACTGGACCGGCACGAAAACTCTTTCTGATGTAAAAACCCATAATACACACCTGAATCCGTGACGTTTGAGCGGTGGTCCAGCTGGTTTTGAGACCAGACGCAGCCGTGCGGCCCGGAGGACCGCAATTACTGGATCGGCGCACCGTAACCCGCGGCCGCGGGACAAGCCAAATCGTTACCCGTTCCCGTCGCCCATTCTCGTCAACCGGTGTACAACTTTTGCCCCGGGGTCGCCGGAAACGTTAATCAGCCACCGGCATCGTCATCCCGGCTCGTACACGTCTCGCACACCCAGATCTCATCCTCGGTGAAATGCTTGTAGTGCATGAGGCGACAGGCCCGCCGGCTGGTGATGCGGATGTTGTGTCGGCTGAGCACCGAGCGCAAGTTGTCGGCGTCGACTTTTCCAGGGTGTGATAAAACACTTGGGTTTATCAGCAAACGCCCGCCGGGATGCAGGCAACGCACGATATTTCCGAACAGTTCCTCCCAGTCCTTGACATGTTGCAGGACATCGAATACCAATGCCGCATCCAGGGAATCGTCCCCCACCGCGGAAAGGGTCCCCTCTCCCGTCGTGTGAATCTCACGCAG
>JAIPIM010000154.1 GCA_021734725.1 Minisyncoccota bacterium
GTAAATCAGCGTTCGAACGAGTTGGCGACCTGCAACGAGAGGCCCGGGAACTCGTCCGCTTGCAGGTCGTCCCGGAGTATCAACTCAACCAGGCACGCTTGGAGGTCAACCTGCGTGAAGAAGAACTGCTGGCTTCCCGCGAAGTGCTTAAGGTGGCCGCCGTAGAACTCAAACAATTAACCGGCATCGAGATTTCCGATGCACTCGCCTTGTCCACTTCCAGCTTTGTTGACTGGGCGCAGACTATCGTCATACGCGATGACATGCCGCCAACGGAAGCTTATGCCAGACGCGGCGCTTGGCAACAACTGGCGAATAACATCCAAGCATCAGAAGCAGGAGTCACCTTGGCTCGGGAACAGCTGAAACCCAATATCTACCTGAAGACATCCGTTACATACCAAGGCGAATCCTTCACGGACAGTTTTGGCGATGACGCACTAATTGATGATGACAAGGTGAGCGGAGCGGTGCAGTTGATTTACAGCCAACCACTGGGTTATCGCCGGGAACGAGCCGAACTTGCGGCGGAAAAGGCTGCAACAAGCGCTTTGCGGGAACAGCAACGTGCCTTGGAGTTGCGCATAAGTTCGCGGCTGGAGGCTAATAAGATAGCCTTTGAAATCAGCCAGAAACGCCTTGAGATTGCCACGCGAGCCGCCGACGCCGCCCAAGCAACCCTGGAGGCGGAAGCCGAGCGTTTCCGGCTCGGCGAAGGACGAAGCCGGCAGGTTCTTGATGCCGAAAAAGATTTAACCGCAACAATACGCCTTCAAGCACGTAATGCCGCTCGCGTACTGCGTGCCCAAACAGAACATGCTTTTGAGGCGGGCTATCCTGAGACACAATAGCAAGGAGAGCTACCATGAGCAAGCTCAAAGAATTCTTCCACATCAATGCCGCCACTCCAGGGTCCTCCATAGACGACGACCGGCTGGACGACAACATCACCCAGGATGAACATAAAGAGCAACTCGAACTGGACAAGTCCATACTCACCGACGATGGAACCCGCGAAAAACGCGTCCAGAAAGATGCGGAGAAACGTGTTGTTTCAGCCGCTGAAATATCGCTTAAACGCTTGCATATGATTCGCATGGGACGTTGTCCAGACTGCGGTGAACACCTGCGCCGTCATCTTTTCGCCTCCATCTGTGAGGCCTGCGGTTGGCATACTTATGACGTCCCGCGACAAGGGGGCGTCCGAGTACATGTCACGGATAGGAATGAAGCCATTTCGGGTGACCGGTGCTACCGCGTGAAAGGCGGCTCCCTGCTGGTTGTAAAGAACGAACTTGTCATCGCCCGCATATCACGTGAATCCATTAAATGGATTGAATATCAGTGGCCCGAGCAGGAAGTCGATCAGCGCCACCGCGAAGTCGCGGCTCTGCTCGAGGTCCAGTGCGGATGGTGCGGAAACCTGGCTAATCCGGAGGAAGACGGATTCCATCTCGTCCACGTGGCGTTTGGCGCTACACAGGAGCGTTACTGCTTCTGTTCAGACGACTGTTATGAGGCCTTCCGCCGCATGTATCCGGCACGGGTGGACCGTAATTGCTATGAACGCAATTGCGCGGACTGCAATCTGTGCATCAAACGTTACGACGACGAGGCAGAAGGCTTCCGTGTACTCGCAAAGGATTTTGTCAAAATGAAGCGCTTGGCGGAAGGCAACCCCGCAGCCGCCACAAAACCGTCCGCAACCTCGTAACGGTTCCATTTGGCGCATGTGGCAGGCAAAAGGTGACGCATGGGTGATATCCGAACAACAGACGGCGAAAATCTACCGCTGACACGCAATGAAAAACGTAGGCGCCTTCAATGGTGGTTGCTCGGAGGCGCCGGACTGGCAGTGCTGCTGGCGATTGGCGGTTCATTGATCCATGTAAGACGATACGTGCGGTCACCGGGCTACGTCACTACAGAGAACTTTGCAGAGGTACGTCCGGCAGTCGTCGGACGCGTTTCGAAAATACTGGTGCACTCCGGCATGGAGGTCTCGCAGGGCCAGATTTTAGTATGCCTGGACAGCTCAGAAGAAACCGCCATGCTAGCGGAAGCGCAAAGCCAGGTGCGGCAATTGCAGGCGGAACTGGCCCGCCGAAAAGCCGAAATTGCCGACATTCGCCGCCGTCGCACATGGAATATCCGCGAAGCGACGTACGTTCTCGAAGATGCACAACTGAACGTCCAGCGCATTCGCAACGCCCTCAATGGCGAGGCCGCAAGCAGTGGAGTATCCGCGGAACTCGCGGCCCTGGAAGCCGCCCGCGGCGAGGTCCGAAAAACCCGCAGTCAACTGGCACGACGGGAAGCTGAACTGGCCGAGGCCAAACGCCAGTTGCGCTGGAGTAAGGAAGAGGCAGGCCTCGTCCTTGAAAATGCACGCAGTACAGCAAGCCGTACAAAACAACTGGTGGACGCTAAACTGGCGTCGGCGACTACACTCCAGGAAGCACAGCTCCGTGCACAATTGGCTGAGGTGAAATTGAAAGCCCTGCTGGATCGTGACGAATCCATTTTTGAAAAAGAGCTTGAGGTCCTGCGACAGGAACTGGAAAGTAGAAAAAACGCCGTACGCCGAGCTGAAGCACAGCTGCGTCGACGACTGGCCGAGGCGGAACTTCAGGAGAAACTGGCGACGCTGCGACTGAAAACACTGCAGGAAGCAGACCTCACCATTCACGATAAGGAACTGGTAGTCAAGCATGAAGAATTGGCCGCCGCACAGGAAGTGGTGAATCGCATGCAGGCCCAAATCGACGCTTACAATATTCGTGCGCCAATCGATGGCCAGGCACTGCGATATGAGTTCGTGATTGGCGAACTCGTCCGGCCAGAAACGGTGCTGGCGGAAATATTCGGCGGTGACCGCCAAGTTCTGAAATTGCGCGTTTCCGAACGGTACGCCACACGCGTCGCCCCAGGGCAACCCTACAGCGCTGAACTCGCTCCGTACAAGGGCCTCCAGACCGTACACTTCACGGGGACCGTCCAATACCTTCGCAATGTTATCCAGACGGAAGGACAAGACACCTACCGTGTTGCTTATTGTGATTTCGATCAGCAAGGCTATACAGTGCCCCCCGGTACCACCGCCGAGGCACGAATCTATTACGGCACGTCCAGTCTCTGGCTGTATATCTTCGGCCTTGACTGAGCGAACGGAGCACTCGAGTGCATGCCAACTCAAAGCTGGACTGGGCACTGGCCTTCCTGCGACCCTATCGCCGGCGTATACTCACCGTCGTCATCCTGACGATTATCCTCTCCGTCCTCGCCATGCTGCCTCCACTGCTGGTAAAATACGTGATTGACCGTGTCATTACGCGGGGACAAATACATTATCTTGTCCCGCTGGCCACCGCACTCATCGCAGTGCCTATCGTGACCGCCATCATGCGCTTTGTCCAAACGATGGGACTTTCGTACATCGGACAATTCTTCGTTTTCCACGTGCGTAACGCACTCTACCAACACCTCTTGTCAATGCCCATGCGGTTCTACGGCAAGCACAGCGTGGGGATGCTGGTCAACAGGCTCATGGGTGACAGCGGTGTGGTCCAGAGAATCCTCACGGCACAGACTATCGGCGTTCTGTCCGACCTGGTGTGCGCCAGTTTTGCCGTCTGCGCCACCTTCCTGATCAGTTGGCGCCTGGCCCTCATCATGATCGTAGTGATCGTTGCATTTGTCGTCAATTACAAGGTCAACATCACCCGTATACGCGACGCTACTCGCAGTTATCAGGGGGCCTATGACCGCTTATCCGGAGGCATTCAGAACCGGCTGCACAGTACTGTGGCTGTAAAAACATTCGGCACGGAGATGCGTGAGCACCAAGTCTTTCAGGGCACCCTCTACGGCAGTCTCGGGCTTGTGCAACAGGCTATGATCTCAAGCAATACGTTCAGCATGAATACACAACTGATCCACCAAGGCGGCCACTCCATTCTCTACTTCGCCGGATGTGCGCTGGTCCTGCAGGGAAGCCTTTCATACGGTGAAGTGGTGGCCTTTACCGCATACGCCGTCCAGCTGCTCATGCCGGCAGTTCGCTTCTCGATGATTGCCAAGGAACTGCAAGATGTCAATATCGCCACGGACAGGCTGATGGAACTGTTTAAAGAAGGCTCCGAGATTGAGGACGCGGCGGATGCCGTGAATGTGGAGCGGTTGCGCGGCGAGGTGGAATTTGACCATGTCGTCTTTTGGTACGAATCGGGAACGCCGGTCATCAACGATTTCAACCTCCGTGTCAAGCCGGGTATGACGGTGGCACTCATCGGACCTACCGGGTGCGGCAAATCGACCATCCTTTCTCTAATCCTGCGCTTTTTCGATGTGTGCAGCGGTGAATTGCGCCTGGACGGTATCGACATCCGCACGATTTCCCTGGAGTCATTGCACAAGCAGTTCGGGATTGTGCTGCAGGAACCCCTGCTTTTCAGCGTCACCATTGCGGAAAATATACGATATGGCCGCGGAAACGCCCCCATGGAAGAGGTGCGGGCAGCTGCCAAAGTCGCCGAAATCCATGACTTCATTATGACGCTGCCGGACGGCTACAATACGCGCATTGGCAGCGAAGGACTGGAACTCTCGGTGGGCCAGCGACAGCGCATAACCATTGCACGGGCAGTACTGGCGGATCCAGCCATTCTTATCATGGATGAAGCCACCAGCTCTCTCGACAGCGACTCGGAAAAAGCCGTTCAGACAGCCATGGAACGAGTGCTGAAAAATCGGACGTGCTTTGTCGTTGCCCATCGCTTGAGCACAATCCGAAACGCAGATATCATTGTCCTGCTTAAGGATGGTCGTATCCAAGAACAGGGATCCCACGATGAACTGATGAAGATTCCCGATGGTCACTATCGCAAACTGTATAAGACACACATGGGCAAGACCGTCATCGAAGAGTAGTACATGGTGTTCCGCTTTCATAACAACAGGAATGTCCCTTACCGGCCGCCGCGGCAGCACAGCGAGGACGTGGCTGGCGGCTTTAACCTGTACTGGCGATTCGTGCGAGCATATCTGTGGCCATATCGCTGGCGCCTCCTGCTGTGCATGGTCATTGTCGCCATAAACGGTTCGTCCGTGTATCTCATGGCGTTTTACGGTCGATACGTCGTCGATAACATACTGTTGGTCCCAGTCAATCCGCGCGTGGAAACACCTCGCAAGCCACGCTTTGACAACGCCCCCAGCCGCCCGTCCAACCGTCTGGGAAAATCTTCACAGCGTGCGACGGAGGGGTTATCGCGAACACTTGACATAGACGGCGGGTATCCCCTCAAGCATGCCCCGAACGCGGGAGGCCGCCTCGCCGCCATTTTCATCCTGCACTTCGCCACGCTGCTGATCATCAACTCTCTGGCCCGCATCGCCAACCGTCAGCAGATTACACTCGGCCAGACAACGGCAGCGGCGATGCGGGATGATCTCCATCGCAAAGTGCTTGAACTGTCTCTTGCATACCACAAGAAGCATACCGCCGGCCGATTACTTGCACGCATCATGAGTGATGTCCAGGTTGTGCAGCAGAACCTGATGATTACTGTCATCACTCTCACCCAAAGCGTGAGCGCCATTGCAGTGGGCGCAACAATTCTCATGGCCGCGGAATGGCGGATCGCGGTCATCGCGTTCCTGGCTGCTCCACTGTATGCACTTGTGTGGAAGAAAAGCCATCCCGGGATCGTGGAAATTGCCCGTGAACAGCGGCACACCAACTCCTGTATGTACGGTCTTCTCTCTCAAAAACTCGATGCTGTGAAAGCTATACAAGCGTATGCCCGTCAACGGAAAGAACACCTCATTTTCCACCGGCTGTCGTCCTGTTTCCTCCGGGACGCGTTGTGTCAACAACGGCAAAGCGCCGCGGTCAGCGGACTCTGCGCCATCGTCTCCGCCGGAGCCACAATGGCCATTTTTATCATGGGAACATGGATGGTCGTCAACGGAGGAATGACGTTAGGCAAAATGCTTTTCGTATACGGTGCGGCCGCCAACCTCTTCGGGCCTGTACTAATGCTGTCGCACGTGAGCATCGTATTCAGCAGTCTGCTGGTCACTCTTCAACGTCTCGTGAACATTCTGGACCAGCCCGTGGAGATTCGCGACAATGACCGGAAACACCCCTTTCCCACACCCTTGCGACAAGGTATCCGGTTAACTAATATCACGTTCACCTATAATGAGAGTGAACCCATACTGCGCAACGTCTCCATGAACATACCCGGCGGGAAATGGGTCTGCGTCATGGGACCGAGCGGGTGCGGGAAAACCACCCTTCTTTATGTTGTCTCTCGGCTCTATGAGCCAACCGCCGGCCAGATTACCGTGGACGGTGTCCCGCTCGAAAACCTGAAACTGACCTCTCTCCGGAAGCATCTCGCCCTCGTTCCCCAGGAAGCTGAAATGTTCCGCGGGACGATCCGGGAAAACATTGCGTACGGGCACGTCCACGCACAGCCCAGCCAGATCGTGGCCGCCGCTAAAGCCGCGGAAATGCACGACTTGATAATGTCAATGCCGGTCAAATATGAATCGCTGGTCGGCGAAAAAGGCACGGATCTCTCCGGTGGACAGCGCCAACGCCTTTCCCTGGCCCGTGCTCTCCTGACCGACCCGGACGTCCTCCTTCTGGACGACTGTACGTCAGCACTCGACGCTGACACCGAACACCGAATCCAGCAGACGCTGTCGCGAATCATGAAAGGAAAAACCGCGCTCGTGGTCTCGCAACGCGTATCCATGGCCATGCGGTGCGATTACATTTACGTACTCGCAAATGGAAGAATAACACAGGCCGGCACACACGAGGAGCTGCTCAAACAACCGGGCTTCTACGAACGCCTGCACACACAGCAGACCGAATAATTCTTCTTGCATGGCCGGAACATCGGTGAGTGAAGGGGGCAGAGTTCCGTCTTTAGACGGCAGTTGCAGCGAGCTTCAGCGAGCGGACGATGTCCGGGATCGTTGCTCTGCCAGGCTACCGTTGCCTGCCCCGGCTCAACGGCCTCGGGGGTCCGTGGGCTGAAGCCTCCGGAGGACTGTCGTCTTAAGACGGAACTCCAGCAACCATAAAGTACATTCAAAAAAAACCAAAAGACGTTTTTAGAGTGGACGCAATACGGTAACATACCAAATACCACTATCTTATAGTGCCTTGAGTCTTTGAGCCTTTGAGGTTGATGAATTGATCAGGCTAAGGGCGCTCTTCGAGCATCCATGCTTGCGAGGCGTCTTTTTTCTTGCACCGCCTCGCGCAATCACGCCGTGCACACCCCACCCCCACCCGGTGTTGACTCTCATTCAAAAATGATATTGCTCCACTCCTGCAGCCCCACCATGATCATTTCCACCGCAAACGTGCCTACGATCAAGGCCGCAATACGGCCGGCTATGTCCACATAACGCTCCACCAGTTTTTCATTCCGCGGCTTTACATAGTCGTGAACGATCTTCATAAGAATGATTGCGCCGACCGTCGTTGCGACCGCACACAAAATGACGCCCGCCCCCACTAGGGCACGCAGACGCTGACCTGCAAGGATACTGGCGCTGACCGTGGCAGGTCCAATCATGATGGGCATGGCGATGGAGCCGGCAATGTGCTCCGGTTCGCCGCGCAATCCCTGCAACGCGGCATTGCCCGAAAAGACAAATCGGACCCCCATAACCAGAAAAACAACACCGCCAAATATCTGAAAAGACGCAAAGTGGGCTTGGAGTAACTCCGAGAAAATGGCATCCCCAACGATCGCGAATACCACAAAAACGGCGACGCTCGTAATACCGGCCCGCACCAGAACCCGCGAAAATACTCTCACATCGAGTTCCTGAACCAGCTCAAGCAAATACACCACCACAAGGAATGGGTTCAGCAACATCAGGAAAAGCATGTACGATTGCAGAAACTTCGAATCCATGGCCATCATCCCGGGAGCTTGTGTATGGTTGCGTTGCAATACCGGTCAAAGATTACGACTACAGTTAATACTAACATGCAGGAGTTTAGTACGAACGTCAACCCATGTCGCATACGGTCTTCCGGACCGCGGTCTCGGAACTTTTTACCTCAAGGAAAATTCACCGGTCTTTTTACGGCGAAAGATTACGGATTTGAAATGTGTTTACCTTAATCTTTAACCCAATCTTTACCTTAATCTTTCGCTCTGATCGATCCCATGGGATACGTGTGTCTTTTCCTTAGATCCCCGGTACTTCGTCCCTTCGCTGAACATGTGCGCGGCTTTCAGCCGCCGGCGTCAAAATCATTGGCCTATGGCTGCCTCAACTTGGTCCAAGTAACTGCGCACATGCGGGTCGTCCTTGACACCCAGTGAGTCTCTAAGTAAAGCGGCGGCACGTCGGTAATTCTGACGTTCTACGGCCACTTGAGCAGCACCCACAAGCGCTTCGGGTTTCACGGCTTCCACACGCTGCGCACGCTCAAATTGTATCAGTGCCTCTTCCAACTCTCCCTGCACTCGCAACAGATGCCCGTATTGCATCAAAGCGTCGCCGTCAAGCGGGTTCTTGCCAAGAAGAGTCTGATAGATCTTTACAGCGGCATCGTTTTCTTCCCTTCTCAGATGCAGCCTTGCCTGCAAGTGAAGCAATTGTCGACTCTGGTCTTCCGTCATCCCCTCGCGCTTCCCGCGCAACGTATCCAACAGCGCCTCCGCCTCGTCAATGCCGCCACTCCGCACCATCGCGTCACAGCTTCTCAGCAGCCGTGACACCGGAGCATCTTGCCAGGCGGCACTCGCGCGGAACGCACGCAAAGCCTCCGCGGGGATTCCCTCGTCGAGATACAAATCCCCCAACGTGGCCAGCAGTCCCGCATCCGCCAACTGCAGCCGGCGCGCGCACTCCAGCGTCACCAGCGCCTCGAGCCGTCGTTGTTTCCGCAAGTCAGCACTGGCAAGCAAAGACCACAGTTGCCGGTCCTCGTGTCGGTCCGCCAAGGTTTCCCGTGCCAATACCGGGGCTTCCTCTAAGCGACTCTGTTGCACCAGGGTTCGAATCAGTCCCAGTCTTCCGTCATAATCGTCGGGCGCATAGATGAGGGCTTGGCGATACGCCGTCTCAGCCGCCGTGAAATGTCCCGACCGGAGCAGTGCGTAACCGAGCAGTCGCCATACCTCAGCCTTGTTGCTTCCATCCGAGCCCAGAAGCAACCGCAGATGGTGAGCGGCGGCTGTTGCTTCATCGGTTTGCAGCAGAAGTGTCGCCAACTTCATTCGTGCCAGCACATAACCCGGGGCCTCTTCCACCACACGCTTCAATGCATCGATCGCCCCGGCGGGATCTTCCGCGTTCAGACGGTAGGACGCCAAGGCAAACAGCAGTGCCGGATGGGGCTCGGTCGCCAGCGCCT
>JAIPIM010000155.1 GCA_021734725.1 Minisyncoccota bacterium
TGTTTACCGTAGAGGGCCGATGTTCGATTCGGTGGTCGGCGCGTTGCGGAACCGTTCGGCGTTCGGTCCGAACTCGTGGTTGAGGTTGAAATCGATCCCGGTCCAGGCCATTTCCCGCGCCGTATCCTTGAACTGGATCTGGTCATAGACGAAATCGCGGTTGTCGATGCGGCGGGTTGAGATACGCCAGACGTCCTGCTTCTCGCCGTCCATGACGTGAATGCGGTCGAAGCCCTTGGTGGTTGCCCCGCGTAGGACCAGGTTGTAGTTCGGCCAGTCCTGCCAACCGGACACGTCGACGACGGCAACTGGATAGCCCGGCCCCGCGGGACGCGCTTCCTTCGCCTTCTGGGCGGTGAAGCTGGTAATCAGAATGCCTACCGGGCGATGAATGTCGAACGGGAGATCCGCCCCTTCGATGTTGGCGTTGTTGATCCGGATGCCCGCCAGCCGTCCGGCAGGAATCACCGGACCCTGGATACGGAATCCGATACCACACCCGCCGATTCGGCAACTGTCGACATCGATGTTGATGCACGAGCCGAGGAAATCGTATCCGACATCAAAGCCCGCCGCGCCGGTGCTGGTCATCTTGAAGTCATCCGAGCCGCGAATCACCCAGCCGCGGTAGCCCCGCTTGCCGGTCAGATGGACGTTGTAGATCTCGCTGGCCATGCTGGCGTGAAGCAGGACGCCGTTGCAGCGCCCCTTCGTCTCCACGGACAGATCGCGCAGCCCCGACCAGAAGACGCTCTTCCCGTCGCCCCCCCCCGCCGGCCACCGCCACGCGCGTCTGGTTGTTGCGATTCTGCGGCACGCCGATGATGGCGTAATTGTCGTCCAGGTCCCACAGCCTGTCGGGTGCCTCGAAGTCTTCACTCACCGACAGCGTGGTGAAGGCCCGGTTGTTGCCTTCGCTGCCGGCGATCTGCATGCCGACGGTGTAGTAGATCGGCCGGGTCAGGTGGATGGTGCCCGCCGGAAGCTTGATCGTACCGGTGCGGTCGCAGGCTTTACCCTTGCCCGGCAGGGAGTTCTGCGCGGCTTCGATGGCGTCGTTGTGCCGGCCCTCGTGGAACTGCGACCACATCGTGACGTCGCGGATGGAGTCGTTCCACGCCCCGAACACGGCCGGGGGAATGATGCCGTCGTGGCGAGGCTTGTACGTGGTTCCGGTCTCCGGCCCCTTGCGGCCCAGTTTCAGGTTCTCCAGCCAGGTCTGGTCGTGATTGTAGGTGACACTGCCCGAGTACCAGATGTAGCGTCCGATGCGGGCGCCCATGAAGACGGGATAGCGCGCATTCTCGGCCAGCCTTGAAATACTCCGTCCGTTCACCAACCGGCCGTCCTCACCAAACACAAACGCCCGCGGCCCGGCCACGATATCTTTGTCGGCCAGATCCACTTCCTGGGTGATCTGGATTGGCGACGGACAGTAGACAACCTCCACGTCCGGATTGTTACAGGCGTTGACGAGCTCCGTTTCCGTCGACACTGTTTTTGCATATTTCGCCTGTTGCAGACTGTTTGCCACAGTTTGGCCAAAACACGTTGTGTGGACCAATGCAATGATAGCGACAAGTACTACCAGGGTGCGTTCGGGAGATTGGATGATACGTCTCATGACTGTTCCTTTTTGTTTTATGCGCGCATAATTCCAGTACTGCGCTTCGATACCGCCAGTTGTTTCCCCAGTGCATTGCTAAAGCACTTTACCTGCTTGAAATGACCACTATAGTATTGTGCTGGTATTCCGTCAAGGTCAGCACTACTGTTTTTGTCGGCAGACTGTTACGGAACGTTTTAAAGGCAATACGAACCGGGGTTTCTCGGGTATCTGTAAAAAACGGATTCTTCTGCAGATTCTACGGGCCGGTCTTAGGGTGACCAAATCGACATCTGAGCTCGGGGCAAGCATGGCGGTTAAGTGTATCCGCGTAAGCGTCGAGGTTAAGAAGGCGAGTAAGTGTGACAAGGGGCGCGAAGTTCCTCACTTATGCGCACTCTTGAACGCCCGCTTAACCGCCACCCTTCCTCGAAACACGCTTGAGCGACCCACGTCTGACCGCTTTCTGAGGGGCGCGAAGTTCCTCACCATCAAAATCAGACGAAACCTCTGATTTTGCAGAAAAGTGAGAAGAGCCACCATTTCTGTGATTGCAACGACACATTGCGAGATGGTGCCGCTGCCGGGTATGTGCGTGGCCGCGAAACAGAATCAGGAGGACGGTATGACAAACAACGAACGTTGGGGAACGCCCCTTTGCAGTCATTCAGTGACTGTGCACAGCTGGGAGAACCGCAACCTCATCTCGGATGCCCCCGCGTTGATCAAACTGGCGAACGGCACACTGTTGTGCAGCGTGCAACTGTGGTCGTATGACGCTTTTCGCGAAGACCATGATGTGCTGGTCGACAGACTGTACGGAAAGAACCGGTGCATGATCTTCGCCAGCACCGATGATGGCACCACCTGGACAGAGCGTGGCCGGATCCCTTTCACCACCGGCAAGTTGCTGCAACATGACAGCGGATTGCTGTTCATTGGCTCCGGCATTGACTGGAAAGGCCTGTACGTTGCCCGCAGTACGGATAGCGGCAGGACGTGGAGCGATCCGGTACGACTGCGCGATGGCAAAGTTTATGCAACCGCCACCGGTTGGGTGGTCCAGGATGAGACACTCTATTGGGCGGCCGATGACATGAGCCCGTCGGTTGAGAACCGTGCGGTCTTCGCATTTTCCTGCGACTTGCGCAAAAATCCGCTCGATCCGGGGTCGTGGTGTTTTTCCAACGATGAGCGTCATCCCGGCTTGCCACAATGCCTGGGCAGGGGCAACCACAACGGGGGCAAGTGGCTCGAACCCAACGTCGTCAACGTTGACGGAACACTGCTGGTGATCGTGCGCGTACGGGCATCACAGGAGAGTGTCGATGGTGTTGTGCCCGGGATCGGGGCTATTTGCGATCTGACGGCAACCGACGAACGGCTGCAGCTCAATTTCTCACACTACTACCCGATTCCCGGCGCGCAGAACCAGTTCCACATAATCCGCGACGAAGCCGCAGGCCTGTTTTGGATGACTTCGAACCAAGTCACCGGTAAAGCCGATGACCTCTACCGCGGCTGGGGCAAAGAACGACGGTTTCTCATGCTTCACTACAGTCTCGATGCACAAAACTGGTTTCCGACCGGCGTCCTGCTGATGTGGCCGAAAGAAAGGCAGGCCTACAACTACTGCTCACTGCTGATCGATGGCGAAGATCTGCTTGTCGTCTCACGCACTGCCGAGAACGCGAAGAACCAGCACGACAACGACAAGATTACGTTTCACAGGTTTCCGGACTTCCGAAGCACAGCGGTCAATCTTGTTCCTGACAAATAAACGAGCTAAACGAAAGGACTCCACCACATGTCAACCCAACCAACCGATGAACAGCGCGCCTACTGGCAGTCGCACGAACACTTCCGTCATACAACCGGCGTGTCGGCCGGTGAAAACTGGTACGGAATCCGGGATCTGGGCGAACAACGCCTGGCGGAGGTCCGCAACCGCCTGCCTTACTGCGGCAGAATGGACATGGCGTGGCTGGTCATGCTGCACAAGCAGGGGCTCGTGCCCACCGAAACCGTGCGCAAACTGCTTCCCGTGCTCAAAAAATCCCAGCATGAACAGGGCTGGGGCGGTGAAGCGTGGCTGCGTCAGCAATTGCAGGGGGACGAAGACACCGCCTCCGCCGTCAACTACGGACGCACGTTGCAGGAACCCATGGCACGCATGATGATGCGCGACCAGTTGTTCAACACCTTCGACGAACTGTTTGGATGCCTGGGAATAATCCTGGACGTCGCGGCAGACAACCTGGACACGATGATGGCGGGGCACAGTCATTGGGCACAGGCCCAGCCAACCACCTACGCCGCTTACCTGCTGGCGGTGCACGACGGCCTGTTCCGGGGCCTCGAACAACTGGAACTGGCCTACCGCCATACCAACCAGAATTCCGGCGGGTGCGGCGCCTGCTCAGGCACCGGATGGCCGGTCGATCGCGGGATGATCACAGAACTGCTCGGCTTCGACAAGACGATCGAGCTGACCTACGACTGCGAGGCCAGCCAAGACGAAATGCTCACGATTATGTTCGCGGCGTCCAATATGGCCGTCACACTGAGTCGGGCGGCGCTGGACTTCAATGTCTGGGTGACTGAAGAATGGAATCTTTTCAACGTGGATATGACTCACCGCGACGTCAGTTCGTTTATGCCGCAGAAAGCGAACGCCGGCAATCGATTCGAGCATATCCGGCAGATGACCAACCGGGTGCTGGGCAACATGCAGACCTGTCTGTTTTCGTTTAAGAATGAACCGTTACAGGATAACCTGCCGGTGTACGAAGCCGACCGCTTTGTGATCGAGGGGCTCGGTCATCTGGAAACCGGGCTGTGGATGCTGCGCGACCTCCTTCCGCACGTGAAACCGCGACGGGAACGCATGCAGGAACTCGTCAGAGGCGGCTATTCGGGAGCCCCGGACCTGGCAATTCACCTGATCCGTAAAAAAGGCTATGGCGGCCGTTGTGCACACCGCGTCTGCGCCACAATGGTGCGTATCGCCCGTGAACGATGGATCGCACCGGCGGCACTCGACGGGGCGCTGCTCGACGAGGCCGCCCGCATTTCCGGTGACCCCGAGCCGCACTTGACCGACGCCGAAGTGCAGGACTCGATGAGCCTGGATCACTTCTTCGAGAAACACCAGGGGCTCGGCGACCCCAATCCCGCCGAAACCGAACGCCTGATTGCCAAGCGCCGCGAGCAACTCAACGCCGCCGGAGAACGCCTAGAAAGACGCAAAGAACAGGTGGCAAACGCCTATGCAAAACTGGAAGCCGAACTCGACCGGATTACAGCATCTGCAAAGGAGTAAGAAGGCAGAATCATTCACAGCAGAACCATGTCCCATGCAAGGGGTGGCTGGACTTGCCGCGGATGATGCGGGTAGTGTCAAAAATATTATCACTGTCATCCCATGGAATATTGGAATTTTGGAATGTTGGCATTCAACCACGTACATCAGGGTTGACGACATTGAGAAGTGTAAACTGGGGTCTCGCCAATGAGCTTGAACATAGCGTCGAGAGATAGCATTCCGTGCTCAACCCATCATTCCAATGTTCCAAACTTCCATTTTATGTAAAACTTTTTGATAAAACCTTTGCTTCTATAAGGACTTACTGACCATGACCTTAACCCGGATACTCGCGGAACTCGCCCTCAATACGCGCACGGATGAGCTTCCCGCCAGCACCTATGCTGCGGCGCGTAAGATGGTGCTGGACTCGCTTGGTTGCGCCATCGCGGGCTACAACAGCGACGGTATTGCGGCCTGTCTGGAGGCGGCACGTGAACAAGGCGGTGCCACCCAGGCGACCGTGCTCGTGCATGGTGACCGGTTGCCGATGGACGAGGCGGCGTTTGTCAATGGAGCTATGATTCACGCCCTCGATTACGATGATGTTCACCTGCCCGGACCGCTGCACCTTATGTCGAGTATGCTGCCCGTGGCCCTGGCCGCGAGCGAATACGTGCGTGCCGACGGCCGTGCCTTCCTGGATGCAATCATTCTCGGCGTCGAGGTGTCCGCCCGCCTCGGACGTGCCTGTCGTCCCTTGGCATCCCCTGCTCACCAGGCAGGGTTCCTCCAAAGCAGCATCATCGGTGGTTTCGGGGCCACGGCCGGGGCTTGCCGGATCCTCGGCATGTCGGTTGAGCAGACGGTTGCGGCGTTGGGCCTTTTCTACGCTCAGGCGTCCGGCAACCGCCAGGCCCTCTATGATAAAACGCTGACCAAACGCCTCCAGCCCGCCTTTGCCGCGCGAGACGCTCTCTGGGCAGCGGATCTGGCCCGCCGCGGCATCACTGGACCAGAGCGTGCAATCGAAGGCTCGGCAGGGCTGGTTCGATTGTATTTGAACAGCGATGGCGCCATCCCGCCGGAAGTGCTCTCCGAGCGTTTTGGGCGCTGGGAGATCGAAGAACTGTCGGTCAAGCAATTCACCAGTTGCGGAGCCTGTCACCCGGTGGCCCGGGCGGCGCTCGACCTGGCCGAAGAGGAGGACTTGGCGCCTGCCGACATTGATCGCGTGTCGATCTACGTCGGGGAAGGCCGCAACGAACTGGTGGGGATGCCGTTTGAAATGGGAGACAGCCCACAGGTCAACGCACAGTTCTGTGCCACTTACAGCGCCGCCCTGGCCCTCCTGCGTCGCCGGGCGGGGCTGGCGGAGTTCACCTCGGAACGTGTCGTGGAAGACACAGAAGTGGCGGACTTCGCGCGCCGGATCAAGGTACTGACTCACCATGATCAGCCCCCACCGGACACCCCCTGCCCCCGCGGCATCAATGCTTGGGCGTGCAAACCCCATGGCGTCTTCGTCGAAACGCGCGACGGCCGAAAACTGGAACGCTGGCGCACCCCGCTCAGCGTATTGGGGCCGGATGCCATGGACTGGGACACGGTGGTCGACAAGTTCAAAGAATGCACCACGTTCTCGGGAATCTGTCCGCCCGAACAGGCGCGGCAAATCATCGCGGCAGTGGAGTCTTTGGGGGAAACGTCCGGCGTGAGCGGACTATTGGAAGCGTGCCGTCAAGTTTTATGGAATCCACAGTAGCAATGGCCGCACCGTAGTCCGACGTCGCGATTGTCACCTGGTAGTCCCCGATTGCTCAACCGTCACTGTCAATGGGGTTAAGCGAGAAACCGTCATCGTCAAACGGCGTTGTGCCGCCGCCGAACCTGTGCATCCGAGATAGGCCAATCCATTGCGACAGTTTAAGCTGGACAGCGTACGGGTTTCTGGTCTGCCGCATCCCACATCTGGAGAAGGTGAAGATGGTCATCCCGCGACAGCAGTGACCCGCCGACGTGCGGTTCGTGCCACGGTTCGGGGTAGTACGGTTTTCCGTCGCGGCCGGTATTCGCTGTCGGGTCGGGCATCCAGAGAAATTGCCACAAGTACCCGTCGCGCATCCAGGCGAAGTGGCCGCTGCGTTCCCAGCCCGGCCCGTGCATAACGAAGTCGTACCATTTAGGGTCGCCGGTGCGGGACGCGAGGTATGCCGAGGGTGTGGCGGATGTGCTGAGCATAAAGCGGTAATGATCCCATCCCGGCAATACACCACTGGGAGGAATGATGTAGGCGGTGAGCTCCAGTGCTCGAAGGATGGAGTTTCCGCTCGCTTTGAATTGTTTACGGAGCATGTTTTCCCCGGTTACTTCTTCGAGCACTGCGCAAGCCAGTGTCATCAGGGGGGCCTCTACGCCGCACAGATACGTGCTGCCTTCGCCGCTGTAAGCATCCGGCGGCAACGCGGCGATCTGATGCAGAAGATGGGGAAGTCCGAACTCCATGAGACGGCGGGCGCGAATGTCGCTGCCGTGCTTGACACCGAACAGGTAGCCGACGGTCACCAGGTTCAGTGCCATGGCCAGACCCTGGTTACTGGCGTGCGGCGGGATGCGGTGTCGCAGGACGATGTACGAATACTTGAGCGCGTCAGTGATAAACAGTTCGGCAAAGCGGTCTCGTTCCTGGTCGCTTAACGCGTCGCTGTCCCAGATCCAGTCAAGCGAGATGGCGCGCCGCAACATGGGAGCGGCCCACATCCAGGTATCACGGTCGCTGTAGGCCCCCTTGCGCATGTCCGGGTAGATCTTTTCCAGCCAGACCAGGTCACGACGGGCGATGGCCGACCACTTCGGGTCCTGCGTGACCACCCACGCGAACGCGGCGTAGGTGGGAACATCACACATTTGATGCGAGCCATACCAGCGGATCGTGCGTTGTTCTGCTTCGGCGCAAGCGAGGAAATGCTCCCAGCGCCGCCGCCACAGGCCGGTCAGGCCATTGATTTTGGTGCGCAGGTCGTCGGGATGTGAAATGAGGAAAGGATTATTGGTCATTGTTGTCCCTATTTCATGAAGGCTGGCAGTTCGTCGTTATTTATCACGCACATTTCCTTGACAAACGCTTCTACCTTGCGGCAGTCACGGCACATTGGGTAGGCATAAATCGCCTGCAAGAATTTTCGCCGATCCGATTCGGCGATCGCATCAGCCGTGAGCGTCTGAAACTCCGCCAAAGCTCGGGAGACACCGACTGTCGCAGGTGGCAATGTATAGGTGCGGTCGTGACTGATGCCGTCACTCGAAAACACGGTCGAGTACTCCAGTACAACATCGTCCGGGAAGCCGGCTACAGCACCCTGATTGAGGTAACTTGTAGTGACACGCTCCCTGGGCATGTCCCCGACCAGTCCGCGGATCATACGGGTCGCCACCTGTGCCGGATAGGGCTCGCGATCCCACGCCTTGGCGCGCCGGTGGTCATACGTCCAGAAATCCGGGGGCAGATCCGATGTCGCCATGGTAATGAAGTTTTTTCCAGACCTCCGGCCGGGGTCGCCACGGGCATCCTCCGGCGCAATCGGTGGCTTTACGGCTGGCCGGAGGCGCATTACCTCTTCGTCGTAGAAGCAGAGGTGCGGCAGCCCGTCGTACTCGCAGGAGTACAGGATGGCGCCGAACGTCTCCCCGGCGTAGCGTTCGCGTGGAAACGTACGCCGCAGCACGTCAGCGTTGCCGATGGTATCGATGTGGTCCCAGTCCAGTCCCTCACGCCAGCGTGCGTCGAGCCGCGGCAGGAAGTCTTCGCCGTCGAGCGTCAGGGACATGATCCAGCTGAAATGGTTGATGCCCGCGACCTCGGCGTCCAGCCCCCAGTTCAAGTCATGCCACCCCATCATGTGGGCGATGTTGTGGATGTAATTGCGTTGACCGCCACAGATTCCCACGGCCCGAATACGCGTGTGCCGGTTCACGGCCGCGGTCAGGACCGGGATTGGGTTGGTGAACACGATGAGTGTGCCCGTCGGGCTGCAGCGTTCCATGCGCCGCGCGACATCGAGGGCGAGCGTGGCCGAGCGAAGCGAGCAGAATGCACCGTTGGGACTGACGTTGTCCGAACCGATCCAACCGTACCAGTAACACAACTCGGTACTTCTCCGGTTGTTGGCATGGCGCCAGGGGCACGCAGTCAGTTGTACGAAATCAGCGCCGTCCAATGCGCGGTCCAAGCCATGTGTACACGTGATCCTGGCGTTGCTGCCCGCGAACTCCGGCGCGCGCCGGATCATGGTCCGCATGGCATGTGCCCGCTCGATGTTCAGGTCGTAGAGTGCAATCTCCAGATCGATCGCCAGCGTCGCATGCGCCAGCAGCTCACGTGCCTGTCCCAACACACCGAACGCTCCCGCCCCGACATACGTGACCTTCATCAGCCCG